>JASLEW010000034.1 GCA_030150965.1 Thermoanaerobaculia bacterium
GGGTAGAGGCCGTTGACCACCAGCAGCTCGGGATCGCGGCCGAGCTGGCCGCGGAGCGCGGCGCGCAGCTCCAGCGCCTCCTCGACCGGCATCTCCTCCGCCTGGGTGACGACGACGATGCCGCAGCGCGCGGGATCGGCCACGAACGCCGCCAGCTCGCCGGCCAGGGCGCCGAACGGGCCGCCGTGAATGACGCCGGCGACCAGCGACGGCGCGGCGAGCAGGCGCACCCCGTGGCCGGTGGCCGGGGCGTCGAGCACCACCAGGTCGATCGCCGGCGCGTCGGGCGGCCCCTCCCGCCGCAGCAGGCGCAGCGCGTGCCCCAGGATGGCCAGCTCCTTGAGCCCCGGCGCGCCGGCGGCGAACTGCTCGTAGATCGGGCTCGCCAGCACTCGGCGGGCCACCATCTCGATCTTCAGCCGCTCGCGCACGATCTCGTCGAGCACCTGGCCGGGCTTGAGGTTCTGCACGAAGAGGCGCGGACCAGCGCCCGGGACCCACGGGACCCAGGCGGCGGGGCCGGCACCGGAGGAGGAGGCGGCGGCGGGGCCCGCGGCGAAGCCGGGAGGATCGGTGGGACCGGCGCCGGGGCCGGCCGTGGCGGGCGCCGCGACGATGGCGCCCGCCGAGGGCGCGACGCCCAGCATCTGGTGGACGTTCTCGCGCGGGTCCACCTCCAGCACCAGCACCCGCCGCCCGGCGGCGGCGAGGAGGCCGCCGAGGGCCGCCGACACCGCGGTCTTGCCGACGCCCCCCTTGCCGGTCACCACCAACAGCTGGAAGCGCGCGAGGTGCGCGGCGAGATCCATGGGCGGCTCACTATAGCGGAAGGGGGGACGGCCCATCGGCAGGCGAGGCGCACCGTGCCCCCCGTGCCCCCTGGAGGGCATAGGCGCTAACTTGATGCTATTTTGGCGAAGTAGCCGTCTGCGAACCGGGCCTCTCTCGCAGCGGGCGCTTTCGTCTTGCTTGGCTTCTAAGTTAGCGCCTATGCCCCTGGGGGGAGGGCCTGCCGATCGCGGCGACGAGGAGCGGGCGGCGGGCGGGGAGCAGAGGACGGGGGCGACGCCGGTCCTTTGCTCAGTCGCGGGTCAGCACCTCGTTGCGGGCGTTGATCAGCACGCCGCGCGGTTTCTTCGGCGGCTTGAGCGTAACGTCCACCGCCTGCGTTGCCGGGCCGACCAGCGGCAGCAGGCCGACGCGCACGAACTGCGCCTTGTCGAACTCCAGGTAGATCGGCACCAGGGTGCGGAAATCGGCGCTCACCCCCTCCTGCACGATCTTGCCGCGGATGCGCACCTGCTTGCCTGCCGGCTCCAGGCGCAGGTCGGCGGTGAGGCGCGGCACCTCGGTGCCGTACACCCACTGGCGGAAGAACCAGTCCATCCTGCCGTCGCCGGTGGCGTTCATCGCCGGCACCACGTGGCGCTCGACCACGCGCTGGAAGTCGGCGGTCGTCGCCTGCCGGCCGGCGAAGCTCGCGGCGTAGTCGTGCATCAGGTCGATGAAACGGTGGTCCGGCGTCGGCGCGGCGCCGTCCCACATCAGCATGCGCAGCATGTGCAGCACGAAGGCGCCCTTTTCATAGATCAGGGCCCGATAGGCGTGCGGGGTGCGCTCGGTGACGAGGCGGAAACCCTGGGTGAGCGGCCCGGCGTCGATGCTGGCGACGGCGCTGCGCGGCGGCTTGGCCAGGATCTGCTTGCGCGCCTCCTGCCAGAAGTGATCGTAGGCGGCCCAGCCCTGGGCATGCTGCAAGGCGAGCGCCGCCGAGAACTCGGCGAAGCCTTCCCCGAGCCACAGGTCGTGGTAGGACGCCGGCGCGACCTGGTGCCCCCACCACTGGTGGGCGAACTCGTGGTAGCCGACCTGGTCCACGAAGTCGTTGGTCGAGGCCACCGAGAGGCCGAGGCGCTGGCGCTGCGTGCCGTCGAGGAAGGCGATGTAGGGCATGAAGATGAGCGACGGCCACGACTGGCCGAAGTCGAACTGCGACTGCTGGGTGATGGCGACGTGCCTCTCGGCGAGCGGTCCGAAGTAGGTGGTGAACAGCCGCGCCGCGTTGATGCCGTCGGCCATCGCCGATTCGGCCAGGCGGGAGGTGTTGACCACCCCCAGGGTGGCCTGGGGCGCGCTGTTGTAGCGCGTCGGGTCACCGCTGTTGATCCCCCCCTGCTCGTAGCCGCCGACGCCGCCGAGCGAGCGGATGCCGGACGAGCCGCTCATCGCGGCGTTGATCATGCGCACGACGTCGGGCGTCCCGGGGTTGGTGAAGACCTGGACGTCGATGCCGCTCGCCTCGTCGTGATGCTCCACCTCCTTGAACTTGCCGTAGTTGAAGCCGGCGACCCGCACCGGCCCGTCGGTCCGCCACTCCGACACCGTCTGCGCGCCGGCCGGCGACGAGGAGCGCAACCGCCCGACCGAGACCACCTGGTTGCCCGCCGGCACCCGGTAGACCAGGTCGAACGGCGCCGGCTCGCCGAACACCCCGGCGTTGAGGTTGGGGTACCAGCTGGCGCGCGCCTGGACGTAGTAGTTCTTGTCGCCGCCGTCGCGCAGCACCTGGTCGCCGGCGTAGGCCAAGCGCAGCAGCACCTGGGCGCCCCTGGGCAGCGGCTCCGGGAAGACCACCGCGGCATCGCCGCCGTCCTCCTTCGCGTCCTCCTGGACCACCGCGGCGGTCCGGCGGGAGGCCGGATCGGGCTCGGGCTCCGCGGTGCCTGCCGGGCCCTCCGGCGCCGCCGCGGGAGCCTGAGGCGCGCTCGCCGCCGCGTCCGGCGCACCCTCGGCGCCGCCGGGGGCGGGAGAACCCGAGGGCGGCAGACCGGGTGCGGCGGAGGCGCCGCCGGGGGCGGCATCCGCGCCGGCGCCGGGAGCGAGCGTGGGGGCGGCGGGCAGCACGGCGTACTGCGCCTCGGCGACGCGCAGCTTGGGCATCAGGTTGAAGGGCAGCACGCGCAGGCCGGGCTGCTCCACCTGGAAGCGGACGATGGTCACGCCGCCCAGGTCGGTGTCGCGGACGATGCTGGTCTCGATCTGGTAGTGCAGGACCCGCACCGGCGGCCGGGGAGCCGGCACGGGATGCCCCGTCGGGCGCCCGCCCTCGACCGCGGCGCGGCTGTCGCACAGGTACCACAGCCCGCCGCGGTGAGCGTCTTCGGCGTCGAGCAGCGTGGTCTCGTGCCCCAGGAGCGAGTTGTCGAGCAGCGCCGCCGCTCCCTCGGAGTCCACGGCGAGCAGCGCCGGCGGCACCTTCCTCCCGGCCACGACGGCGGCGAAGACGCCGCTGGTCAGGCCCGGATGGTTGAGCAGGTCGCGCAGCAGCCGCAGCTGCAGGTTGTGGCGCAGCTCCGTCCGCTGCCACTCGAACCAGCGCTCGTAGACCTGCCGCGCGCGGGGGTCGGGGGTGCCCGGCTGGATGGGCGCCACGAGGCCGATCTCCTCGGCGGTGTCGTCGGCGAAGAGCAGCACCATCTCGTCGAAGCTGTCGCTCAGCACCTCGAAGTCCGCACCGGCGCCCAGCTCCAGCGCCAGCTGCCGCCGCTCGGCCGCGGTCGCCGGGCTGAGCCGCAGGGTGCCGCGCCCGAGGAACACCGCGCCGATGGTGCGTCCGCCGACCGGCGCCAGGAAGTGGAACGTCCCCTCCTCGAACACCAGGTGGAAGGCGTCGCGGTCGAGGGCCAGGCCGTGGACCGCCGCCACCCTGCCGTCCGGCCGAGAGGCGCGCAGCGCCGCATAGGTGGGGTCGGGCGCGACGGCCGCCGCGGTCAGCGACCCGGCCAGCGCGCCGTGCGGCGCCACCGCGGCAGGCGGCGCCGCCCCCGCAGCGGCCATCCCGCGCAGTAGTCCGCCCACGACCGCCAGGAGGGCCGCCGCGGCACAGGCGCGCCCTCCCACCCGCACCAGGCATCGCTTCAGCATCAAGGCACCTCCAGTCGTCAGTGTACCGCGCAGACACAGCTGCTCTGTGAGCTTACGCGGACGCCCAGGGCCGAGAGCAGGAAGTTGCACGATCCGCTACAGCCTCGAGGTCGTGGCGTATTTGTCCTTGCTCTCAAGGGCTGCCAACGGCCATTCTTGAGCGAACCCCGGCTCAGGCGATGGGCAGCCTGCGCGCTCTGACGTTCAGATCCTCGATCGTCACAGCGCAGGGCTGCTGCAGCAGCTCGCTCAGCATCAGCGCGACCTCGTCGAGCCTCGCGGCCACCGCGACCGGGTCGGTGGCGGCAAGGCGCAAGGTGATGAGGCTAGGCTGGCTGAGACCCTCGACCGCGAGGAGGGTGGAGAAATCGAGGTCGTGTGTGATGACGGCACGTCCTTGTCGGCGAGCGGCGTTCAGGAGATCCCTGTCGTCGGCCGTGGCCGGCAGCAGCTCCGACGCGCGGATCACATCCCAGCCCTTCCCCTGGAGGAGAGCGACGGTCAAAGGTGAGATGTTGATGTCTGCAAGGAACGAGGGCCGCGGCATGATCTGTTGTCGAGGCGATTGCCGGTCGCCGCGTTCCCCTCACGCGGGCCGGACGAGGTGGAGCTGCTCGGCGGCCAACCAGGCAGCGTACTGCACCGCCTGGCGCACGTCCTCCTCTTCCAGCTCGGGGTAGGCAGCCAGCACGTCCGCGACCGAGAGCCCGGCGGCAAGCGTCTTGAGGATCGTGCTCACCGGAATGCGCATTCCGCGGATCGTCGGCTGGCCCAGACAGATGCCGGGGTCGATCGCAATTCGTTCCAGCTGCTTCATGAGCCGATGCTAGCATGCTGAGCCACTACCCGCGGCGCGGTTTGCCTTTTCGCCGTGGGCGCGATAGAACCCGGGGGCCATGGGATTTCCGGCGACTCGCCTGCGGCGGCTGCGGCGGACCGCGGTGCTGCGCGGCCTGGTGCGCGAGACGCGCCTGGCGGCGGAGCAGCTGGTGCTGCCGCTGTTCGTCTGCCCGGGCGCGGGGGTGGCGCGCCCGGTGGCCTCCATGCCCGGCGTCCATCAGCTCTCGGTCGACCGGGTGGTGGAGACGGCGGCGGCGGCGTGGGAGGCCGGGGTGCGCGCGGTGCTGCTGTTCGGGCTGCCGGAGCGCAAGGACGCCGTGGGCAGCGCCTCCTGGGCGGACGACGGCATCGTGCAGCAGGCCCTCGCGGCGCTCGGCCGCGCGGTGCCGGGGCTGGTCAAGATCGCCGACCTCTGCTTCTGCGAGTACACCGACCACGGGCACTGCGGCGTGCTCAGGGCCCGCCGCCCGCGCCGGCAGCCGTGGCGCGAGCGCCGGGCGCGCCCGCCGCGGCTCCAGGGGCGGGCGGCGGGCCCGCTGCAGGAGGCGCAGGCGGCAGGGGCGAGGCGGACGACGCGCACGGCGTGAACGACGCGAACGGCGCGCACGCCGCGCACGGCGCCGCCGGTTACGAGGTGGACAACGACGCCACCCTGGCCAACCTGGAGCGGCAGGCGGTGTCGCTGGCCGCGGCCGGCGCCGACGTCATCGCGCCCTCGGACATGATGGACGGCCGGGTGGGCGCCGTGCGCGCCGCGCTCGACGGCGCCGGGCGGGCCGAGGTGCCGATCCTCTCCTACGCCGTCAAGTTCGCCAGCGGCTTCTACGGCCCGTTCAGGGAGGCCGCCCAGTCGGCGCCGGCCTTCGGCGACCGCCGCGCCTACCAGATGGATCCGGCCAACGGCCGCGAGGCGATGCGCGAGGCGGCGCTCGACGTCGAGGAGGGGGCCGACATGCTGATGGTCAAGCCGGCGCTCCCCTACCTCGACGTCCTGGCCGCCCTGCGCCGTCGCTGGGACCTGCCGCTCGCCGCCTACCAGGTGAGCGGTGAGTACGCGATGCTCAAGGCGGCGGCCGAGCGCGGCTGGCTCGACTACGACCGGGTGCTGATGGAGTCGCTCCTCGCCATCCGCCGCGCCGGCGCCGACCTCATCGTCACCTACGGCGCGGTCGAGGCCGCCCGCCTGCTCGCCGCCGGGTGGAGCGAGTGAGGCGGTGAGCCTCCTCGCCCGCGCCGAGCGCGTCCTGCCCGGCGGCGTCAACTCGCCGGTGCGCGCCTTCCGCGGCGTCGGCGGCGAGCCGGTCTTCGTGCGCGCCGCCGAGGGGGCCTGGCTGACCGCCGAGGACGGCCGGCGCTACATCGACTACATCGGCGGCTACGGCCCCCACATCCTCGGCCATCGCCACCCCGCGGTGGTGGAGGCCATCGCCGCGGCGCTCGCGCGCGGCACCGCCTTCGGCGCTCCCACCCTCGCCGAGGTGGAGCTGGCGGAGCGCATCGCCGCCGCCCTGCCGTCGGTCGAGATGGTGCGCCTGGTCAGCTCCGGCACCGAGGCCACGATGTCGGCCCTGCGCCTGGCGCGCGCCGCAACCGGCCGGAGCCGCTTCGTCAAGTTCGCCGGCTGCTATCACGGGCACGCCGATCCCTTCCTGGTCGCCGCCGGCTCCGGCGCCGCCACGATCGGCGTGCCGTCCTCGCCCGGCGTGCCGGCGGCGGTCACCGCCGACACCCTGGTCGCGCCGTACAACGACCTGGACGCCGCCGCCGCCCATTTCGCCGCGTGCGGCGGCGAGATCGCCGCGGTCGTCGTCGAGCCGGTGGCCGGCAACATGGGCCTGGTGCCGCCGCTGCCCGGGTTTCTCGCCGGCCTGCGCGAGCTCTGCGACCGCCATGGCGCGCTGCTCGTCTTCGACGAGGTGATGACCGGCTTCCGCGTCGCCTGGGGCGGCGCCCAGAACCTCCTCGGCGTCACCCCCGACCTCACCACCCTCGGCAAGGTGATCGGCGGCGGGCTGCCGCTCGCCGCCTACGGCGGCCGGCGCGACCTGATGCGGCGCATCGCCCCCGCCGGGCCGGTCTACCAGGCGGGGACCCTCTCCGGCAATCCGCTGGCGGTGGCGGCCGGGGGCGCGGCCCTCACCGAGCTCGCCGCCGAGAGCGGCGAGGCCTACCGCCTGCTGGAGCGCGCCGGCGCCCGTCTGGCGGCCGGCCTCACCGAGGCGGCGGGCCGGCACCGCATCCCCTGCCGCGTCGAGCGCCAGGGCTCCATGCTCGGGCTCTTCTTCACCGCCGCGCCGGTGCGCCGCCTGGAGGACGTGGACGCGAGCGACCGCGAGCGCTTCCGGCGCGTCTTCCACCACCTGCTGGAGGCGGGCGTGCACCTGCCGCCGTCGCCCTACGAGACGCTCTTCGTCTCCACCGCCCACGGCGAGCCCGAGATCGCGGCCACCCTCGCGGCCTTCGATGCCGCCTGCGCGGCGGAGGCCGGCCGCGGGCCGGAGGCGGAGCGGGCGGCGGAGGCCGGTGGCACGGCGGAGATCGGCCGGGCGGCGGGGACAGACCGGCCGGCGGAAGCCGGTTGAGCCGCGGGCACGGCCGGTGAGCCATCCCGACGTCATCGTCCTGGGGGGCGGCATCATCGGCCTGGCCTGCGCGCGCGAGCTGGCGGCGGCGGGCCGGCGGGTGACGCTGCTCGAACGGCTGCACCAGGGGGCCGCGGCATCCAGGGCGGCGGGCGGCATGCTCGCGCCGCTCTTCGAGGCCGACGGCCCGGCGCCGCTCGCGGCGGCCGGCCGCGCCGCGCGCGACCTGTGGACGGAGTGGGCGCCGGCGCTCGCGGCCGAGGCCGGTGCGGACCTCGATTACGACCGCAGCGGCGCCCTCCAGGTGGCGCTCGACGACGAGGACGAGGAGCACCTCGAGCGCACCGTCGCGGCGGCCCGCCGGCTCGGCGAGCCGGTGGCGGAGATCGGCGCCGAGGAGCTGCGGCGGCGGGTGCCCGGCGCCGCGCCGCCGCGCCGCGCCGTGCTGCTGACCGGCGAGCACCGCGTCGACAACGTCCGCGTCTGCGGCGCGCTCACCGCCGCCTGCCAGCGGCGCGGCGTCTCGCTGCGTTACGCCGTGCGCACTGATGACATTGAGCGCCTGGAGGGGGCGGGAGGGCCGGCGGTGCGCGTCGCGACCCACGCCGGGCCGGTCGAGGCCGGCCTGCTGGTGCTGGCGGCGGGCGCGTGGAGCGGTCGGCTGCCGGGGCTTCCACCTCTGCCGGTGCGCCCGGTGCGCGGCCAGATGGCGCTGCTCGGCGGCATCGACTGGCCCTGGAGCGGCATCCTGCGGCGGCGCGACGTCTACCTGATCCGCCGCGGCGCCGGAGGTCTCGTGGCCGGCGCCACGGTCGAGGAGGCAGGGTTCCAGGCGCATCCGACGGTGGGCGGCGTCACCGGCCTGCTGGCGCGGGCGCGCACCCTCTGTCCGGGGCTGGAGGCGGCGCGGGTCGAGGCGGTATGGGCCGGCCTGCGGCCGGGGACCCCGGACGACCTGCCCCTGCTCGGCCGGCTGCCGGGCTGGCCGGTGGTCGTCGCCACCGGCCACTACCGCAGCGGCATCCTGCTCGCCCCCTGGACGGCGCGGGAGGTGGCGCGCCTGGCGGGAGGCGGCGGCGAGGAGCTGGCGCCCTTCGCGCCCGGCCGCTTCGGGCCGTGGCCGCCGTGGCCGCCGTGGCCGGATAGAGCGGAGGACGCGGAGGGAGCGGCGGCCGCAGCGGCCGCGAAGCCCGGAGACGGCGAGGTGGAGGGCGAGGTGGAGCGCGTATAATCGCCCGCAGCGGCCAGGGGCATCGTCCGCTGCCATGAATCCCTAAGGAGGGGCCTGGGAATGACCCACATCATCACCGAACCCTGCATCGGCGTGAAGGATACGGCCTGTGTCGATGTCTGCCCGGTGGACTGCATCTACGGCAAGAGCGACGACTGGGAGATGCTCTACATCCACCCCGAGGAGTGCATCGACTGCGGCCTCTGCGTGGACGCCTGCCCGGTGCAGGCCATCTATCCCGGCGAGGAGGTCCCCGACAAGTGGAAGGCCTTCATCGCCAAGAACTACGAGCACTTCGGCTTCACCCCGCCCTGACCGCCGCTCCCGGCCATCCCGGCGTGCCGGCCCCGCCGGCACCCGCGAGGGCCCGCCAAGCCCGCCGGCCTCCGCCGAACCCGCCGGACCCTGCCAAGCCCCGCCAACTCCGACAACCCCGCCGACCCCGCCGACCCCCGCCAACCCCGCCAGTCAGCGTCCGGCGGTCTCGTCGTGCGGCGCCCCCCCGACGGTCCGGCCCGATCCAGGCTCTGCATCCCGCCGCGGCGCGCGGTCCGCGCCTTGCCGGGCCTTCCGCCTCGCCCGCCAGATCTGATGCCCGTGCCGGCGCCGCGTCACGGCCGGCAGCGGCCCGGGCCCGGCTGAGCCCCTCGCCATCGCCTCATCATCCGGGGGAATGGAAAACCACCCCGGGTCGTTCTACAATGTGAGTGCCGAGCACTCAAGATTTCGGCCTGGCCGCGGATCGGAGGGGAGCACGAGGGAGGACGGTGCGGCGGCGGGCCGGAGCACCCGGGGGGCGGCGGCAGACGGGAGGAGACGATTCCCTTGGAATACAAGGACTACTACGAGACCCTCAAGGTCAAGAAGGACGCTTCCCAGGACGACATCCAGAAGGCCTACCGCAAGCTCGCCCGCAAGTTCCATCCCGACGTCAACAAGAACACGGACGCGGAGCGCAAGTTCAAGGAGATCGGCGAGGCCTACGAGGTGCTGCGGGACCCCGAGAAGCGCCAGAAGTACGACCAGTACGGCGCCGCCTGGAAGCAGGCGCAGGGCGGCGGCGGCGTGCCGCCGGGCTTTCAGGGTTTCGACTTCGGCAACTTCGCCGGGGGCGGCGGCCAGGGCGGGGGCTTCGACTTCCGCTTCGAGGACCTGGGCGGGGGCGGCGGCGGCGAGGGCTTCAGCTCGTTTTTCGAGATGCTCTTCGGCAACGCCGGCGGCCGGGGAGGGCGGCGGACGCCGTTCGGCGGCGGCGCCGGGCCGGACTTCATGCCGCGGCAGGGCGCCGACGCCGAGGCGACGCTGTCGCTCACCCTGGAGGAGGCGATCCGCGGCGGACCGCGGCAGTTCGGCTTCGCCGACCCCGCGACCGGCGAGCGCAAGAACCTCTCGGTCAAGATCCCTCCCGGGGTGCGCACCGGGCAGCGCATCCGCCTGGCCGGCCGCGGCATGGCGGGCGGCAACGGCGCCGAGCCGGGGGACCTCTACCTGCGCATCGAGGTGGAGCCGGACCCGCGCTTCCGCCTCGACGGCAGCGACCTCTACACGCCCCTCGCGGTGACCCCCTGGGAGGCGGCGCTCGGCGCCGAGGCCCAGGTCGAGACGCCGGAGGGGAGCGTCCGGGTCAAGGTTCCCGCCGGCTCCTCGTCGGGGCGCAAGATCCGGCTGCGCGGACGCGGCATGCCGCAGCAGGTCTCGGGAGGGCAGCGCGAGCGCGGCGACCTCTATGCCGAGATCAAGGTGGTGGTGCCGGAGTCGCTGAGCGAGCGCGAGCGCGAGCTGTTCGAGGAGCTGCGCGACGCCTCGACGTTCCGCGCCCGCGGCGACGGCGCCTGAGGCGCGGTTCCGGATTTGGCTTCTCAGCCTCGAAAATAAAACACGAAAAGGAACGCTCATGGATATCAACCGTTTCACCCAGAGGTCGCAGGAGGCGTTGCAGAGCGCCCAGGGCCTGGCCCTGCGCCACGGCCAGCAGGAGGTGGACAGCGACCACCTGCTGCTGGCGCTGCTCGACCAGCAGGAGGGGCTGGCCGGCAGGCTGCTCGCGCGCATGGAGGCGCCGGTCGAGGCCCTGCGCGGCGAGGCGGAGCGCGAGCTCGCCCGCCGGCCGAGCGTCTCCGGCCCCGGCGCCGAGGCCGGCAAGATCTACCTCACCCAGCGCCTGCAGCAGGTCTTCGTGCGCGCCGAGGACGAGGCCAAGCGGCTGCGCGACGAGTACGTGTCGGTCGAGCACCTGCTGCTCGGCCTGATCGACGAGGGGCAGTCGGGCCCGGCCGGGCGGATCCTCGCGCGCCACGGCATCGCCCGCGACGGCGTCCTCGCCGCCCTCGCCGCGGTGCGCGGCAACCAGCGCGTCACCAGCGCCACGCCGGAGGGGGCCTACGAGGCGCTCGGCAAGTACGGCACCGAGCTGGTGGCCGAGGCGCGGCGCAACAAGCTCGACCCGGTGATCGGCCGCGACGCCGAGATCCGGCGGGTGGTGCGCATCCTGTCGCGCAAGACCAAGAACAACCCGGTGCTGATCGGCGAGCCCGGCGTCGGCAAGACCGCCATCGTCGAGGGGCTGGCGCAGCGCATCGTGCGCGGCGACGTGCCCGAGTGGCTCAAGGACCGCGCCATCTTCTCGCTCGACATGGGGGCGCTTTTGGCCGGCGCCAAGTACCGCGGCGAGTTCGAGGAGCGGCTCAAGGCCGTGCTCAACGAGATCAAGCAGAGCGAGGGGCGGGTGCTGCTGTTCATCGACGAGATCCACACCATCGTCGGCGCCGGCAAGACCGAGGGCTCGCCCGATGCCGGCAACCTCCTCAAGCCGATGCTGGCGCGCGGCGAGCTGCACTGCATCGGCGCCACCACGCTCGACGAGTACCGCAAGCACATCGAGAAGGACGCGGCGCTCGAACGGCGCTTCCAGCCGGTGATGGTCGAGCCGCCGTCGGTCGAGGACACGGTGTCGATCCTGCGCGGCCTGCGCGAGCGCTTCGAGGTGCATCACGGCGTGCGCATCCAGGACAACGCGCTGGTGGCGGCGGCGGTGCTGTCGAACCGCTACATCACCGACCGCTTCCTGCCCGACAAGGCGATCGACCTGGTGGACGAGGCGTGCGCCATGATCCGCACCGAGATCGACTCGATGCCGCAGGAGCTGGACGCGGCGACCCGCCGCGTGATGCAGCTGGAGATCGAGGAGGCGGCGCTCAAGAAGGAGAAGGACAAGGCCAGCCAGGAGCGGCTGGGCGACCTGCGCCGCGAGCTGGCCGACCTGCGCGAGCAGGCGAGCGCCATGCGCGCGCAGTGGGACGCCGAGAAGCACGCCATCCAGCAGGTGCGCGCGCTGCGCGAGCAGATCGAGAAGCTGCGCCAGGAGATCGAGGAGGCGGAGCGGCAGTACGACCTCAACCGCGCCGCCGAGCTGCGCCACGGCCAGCTCCCCGCCCTGGAGCGCCAGCTGCGCGAGCAGGACGCGCGCATCGCCGGCAAGAAGCAGGGCGCCGGGCGCAACCTGCTGCGCGAGGAGGTGACCGACGACGAGGTGGCGGAGATCGTGTCGCGCTGGACCGGCATCCCGGTGACGCGGCTGGTCGAGGGCGAGCGCGACAAGCTGCTGCGGCTCGACCAGATCCTGCACCAGCGGGTGGTGGGCCAGGACGAGGCGGTGCAGCTGGTGGCCGACGCGGTGATCCGCGCCCGCTCCGGCATCAAGGACCCGCGCCGGCCGATCGGCTCGTTCATCTTCCTCGGGCCCACCGGCGTGGGCAAGACCGAGCTGGCCAAGACCCTGGCGCAGTCGCTCTTCGACAGCGACGAGAACATCATCCGCATCGACATGAGCGAGTACATGGAGCGGCACACCGTGTCGCGGCTGATCGGCGCGCCGCCGGGCTACATCGGCTACGACGAGGGCGGGCAGCTGACCGAGGCGGTGCGGCGCAAGCCCTACTCGGTGATCCTCTTCGACGAGATCGAGAAGGCGCACCACGACGTGTTCAACGTGCTGCTCCAGATCCTCGACGACGGGCGGGTGACCGACTCGCAGGGGCACACCGTGGACTTCAAGAACACGGTCATCATCATGACCTCGAACATCGGCTCGCACCACCTGCTCGAGGGCGTCACCGCCGGCGGCGAGATCACCGAGGCGGCGCGCGCCGCGGTGCTGCGCGAGCTGCGCGCGCACTTCCGCCCCGAGTTCCTCAACCGCGTCGACGACATCGTGCTGTTCAAGCCGCTGACGCTGTCGGAGATCAAGCTGATCGTCGATCTGCAGACCGAGGATCTCAGGCGGCGGCTGGCCGACCGCGGCGTGTCGCTGGTGCTGAGCGACGCGGCGCGCGAGCTGGTGGCGCGCCAGGGCTTCGATCCGGTCTACGGCGCGCGGCCGCTCAAGCGGTTCCTCCAGCACCAGCTGGAGTCGCGCATCGGCCGCGCCCTGATCGCCGGCGAGGTGCACGACGGCGCCGAGCTCCAGGTCGGCGTCAGGGACGCCAACCTGGAGGTGGAGATCCGCAATCCGGCGCCGGCGCCGGCCGAGGTGGTGGCCTGATCCGTCAGCCGTTGACCAGCATCACCTTGGCCATCGCGCCCTGGGCGCGGCCGAGCGCCCGGGCGAGGTGCATGGCCCCGAGCAGCAGCAGCACGCCGAGCAGCCAGACGAAGGGGAACGCCCAGACCGACAGGTAGAAACGCTCGTTGTCGATCTGGATGATCCCCTGGTCGAAGAGCACCTGGAAGAGCGGCGCGACGGTGAGCGCCAGGGAGACCGCGAGCAGGCTGGTGAAGAGCGTGAAGGTGAGGATCCCCGCCGGCAGCTTGAGGATCATGTAGAGCAGGGTCGTCCACGTGCGGCGGTCGGAGAGCCGCGCCCCCAGCCGCGAGAGCAGCGGTCCCCCCTGGGTGGCGAGCTGCGGCCGGCGCGGCATGCGCACGCCGAGGAGCGATTCGACGATGCGCCCCTCGAGCAGCGAGAAGAGCCGGATGCTGGCCAGGAACAGCAGCAGGAACGGCAGGCCGAAGATCAGCACCGAGAGGCCGAGCGACAGCGACAGGCCGGTCACCGCCCAGACGAAGTAGAGGATGCCCGTCGCCAGCGACAGGAACATGTAGAGCAGCGACCCATAGGCGCGCGGATCGAGGAAGACGCCGAAGACGCGCGCCAGGGGCGAGGCCGACGGCCGCACCGGCGGCGAGGCCAGGGCGGCGATGACCCGCGCCTCGGTGTCGCGGTAGGCCTCGGCCACCTCGCGCGGCGTGCCGAAGCGCTGCACCGCCCGCGCCAGGGCCGCCGGCTCCCCGGCGGCGCCGCCGGCCACGGTCTCCGCCGCGCCGCCGGCCGCGGTCTCCGCCGCGGCCTCGTTGCGCAGGAACTCCTCGGCATCGTAGAGCGCATCCTGGATCAGCGCCGGGTCGCTGCCCGCGAGCTCCCGCCGCAGCCGCTCCAGGTAATCCTCGATACTCCCGATGGCTGTCTCAGGCACCGAATCAGGCATGATCGCTCCCTTCGCGGCCCGGTTGCGCGGCCGGGCAAGGCTGGTCCGTGGGCTCCAGGATGGCATCGACGAAGTCGCGCGTCTGCTTCCAGGCATTGCGCCAGAGGGGAAAGAGCTCCCGCCCCTGGCCGGTGATGGTGTAGTAGCGCCGCGGCGGCCCGGTCACCGACGGCTCCACCTCGCTGTGCAGCAGGCCGTTGCTCTCCATCGTCCGCAGCAGCGGGTAGAGGGTCCCCTGCTTGACCAGCGGCGTCCCGGCCGCCCGCTCCTCCAGACAGCGGCCGATCTGGTACCCGTACATGGGTTCCGGCGCCCGCTCCAGGAGCGCCAGCAGCACCAGCGATACGGCACCGGCATTGAGCTCCTTGCGGAACTTCCTCAGCTCGTCGCTTTCCGTGTCCATATCCCTGCCTTCCCGGTGGCGGCCCGGCGCGTGGCGCCGTGAGCGGCGGCGCGCCGGAGAGCCCCCTATTGGCAAGCAGCCTATAGTGTGTAGTTCATGATAGTCAAGACCCATCACTACAGGTACGTGCCAGGTAGGCCAGAGTTCTGGATACCGGCTGAGGGGCAGAGGGGTTTTCGCCTAGACTGCGGGGCATCGCCGACATCGCGGGGCCGACCGAGGAGCCGGGTGCCGTGCCCCCGAAAGGAGTTGGATGGTGGAGAGGATGCAGGCAGATCCCACCGATCCGGTGCCCGGCGGCGGCCGGCCGCGCCCCATGCCGGCGCCGCCGCCGCGGTGGATCGTTGCCGCGGCGATGCGGCTGCGGCACCTGCTGCGGGCGGCGGCGGATGCGGTGGTGCCGGCGCCGGCGGCGGTCTTCGAGCAGATGACCGGCTACATGGCGACCCACCTGTTGCGCGCGGCGGCGCGGCTGCGGCTCGCCGAGATCCTGGAGGAGGCGGGACCGCTCGGCGCCGCGGAGCTGGCGGCGCGCACCGGCACCGGCGCCGACGGCCTGGGGCGCCTGCTGCGGGGGCTGGCGACGCTCGGCGTGTTCGTCCGGCGGCCCGATGGGCGGTTCGCCAACAACCGCCGGTCGCGGACGCTGCTCGCCGCGGCGCCGATCTCGCTGCGCGACTGCGCCCTCTACTTCGGCTCGGACTCGCAGCAGCGCGCCTGGCAGGGGCTGGAGCAGGCGTTGAGCAATGGCGCCAGCGCCTTCGAGCGGGTGCACGGCATGTCCACCTGGGACTGGTTCGACCGCCACCCCGAGGAGCGGGAGGCGTTCGCCGGCGCCATGGTCGGCATCACCCGCCTCTACGCCGCCGGCGTCGCGGCCTCCTACCCGTTCGCCGAGGTGCGCCGGATCTGCGACGTCGGCGGCGGCCACGGCGACCTCCTGGCCGAGGTGCTGCTGCGCCATCCGCACCTGCGGGCGGTGCTCCTCGACGGCGCCGGCGTGCTCGCCACGGCGCGGCCCTTCCTCGCCGCGCGCGGCGTCCTGGAGCGGGTCGAGCTGGCCGCCGGCAGCTTCTTCGAGGCGGTGCCGGAGGGCTGCGACGCCTACCTGCTCAAGAACATCCTCCACGACTGGGACGACCGCCGCGCGGCCGAGATCCTGGCCAACTGCCGCCGTGCCATGCGGCCGGGAAGCCGCCTGCTGGTGGTCGAGGCGCTGGTCGAGGCCGGCACCACCCGCGACATCGGCCCGCTCTCCGACCTCCAGATGATGGTCATCTGCTCGGGAGGCCGCGAGCGCGGGCGCGCCGACTACGCCCGGCTGTTCGCCGCCGCGGGCCTCAGGGCCGGGAGGGTCGTGCCCATGCCGGGGCCGATGAGCGTGATCGAGGCGGTGGCGGTCTGAGGTCCGCCCGGGCACAGGCGGCGGGTGCCGGCGGTGCCGGCCAGCCTCGCGCTGCTTGCCAGGTCGCAGCCCCGGCGCCTGACGTCAGCCCTGGTGCTTGAAGTACTGCACCGCACGCTCGTGCTCGCGGGCGGCTTCGAGGGTCTTGAAGGTGCCGAGGTTGCGGCGCTTGCCGGTCTTGGCGTCCTTCTTGCGCGAGTAGAGGCGGTACTCGCCGCTCTTCAGCTTGCGGATCATGGCTCCTCCTGCGGGGCCGCCGCCCCGCGGCGCCGCGGGGCGCGAGAAAAACGCGCGCACGGGCATGCCGGCGTGCGATGGAACCCCGGCGAAGGAGCGGAGTGCAGGAAGCGGACCAGGACGGCTCGCCGGCCGAGCCCCACGGCGCCTGGCCCCCGCCGCTCAACCGGCCCGGCCCGGGCGGGCGGGCAGCGTCATCATGGTGGCGAGCATCGCGGCGACCGGAGTCTCGCGCTCGCCCTCCAGGGCGACGACCTCGCCGGTGCAGACGGTCAGGGTGCGGCCGGGGCGCAGGACGCGCCCCCGGGCGAGGAGGCGCTCGCCGGCGGCGGGTGCCAGGAGGTTGAGCTTGAACTCGACGCTCAGCACCGCCGCGTCCGCCGGCATGAGGGTGAAGGCGGCGAGGCCGCAGGCGGTGTCGGCGATGGTTGCGACCACACCCGCATGCACGTAGCCGTGCTGCTGGGTCAGATCCTCGCGGCAGGGGACCTCGATCTCGGCCTCGCCGGGCGCGACGCGGACCAGCCGGCAGCCCAGGAGCGCCATGAAGCGCTGGCGGTCGAAGCTGGCGTGAGCGCGGGCGGCGAGATCCGCATCGGCCGGAGTGGAGCCGCGGTCCTCCCGCCCGGCGCCCGCCCGGCTCACCGCGCCGCTCCGGGGCAGATCACGGCGCTCGCCTCTCGCCGATCACGGCACCCCGCCCGCACGGCTCGCGGAAATGCTGCCTGCACGACTCGGCGCCTGCCCCCGAGAAGCCTCCGGTACCCCACCGGGCATGCCCCATCGCATGCCTCAGGGTACGCCGCCGGCGAGGATGGTGCACAGCTTCGCGGCGTCGATGTTGCCGCCGGAGACGATGCAGACGATCTTCCGCGCCGGCAGCGGCGCCGGCAGCGCGCCTTCGCCTGCCGCCTCCATCCACGGCGCCAGGGCGGCGGCGACCGCGACGGCGCCGGCGCCCTCGGCGATCACCCGGTGGCGCTCGGCCAGCAGCCGCACCGCCGCCGCCACCGCGGCGAGCGGCGCGACGCGGGCGCCGGCCAGCAGGCGGCTGGCGAGCGGCCACATCTCGGGCAGCAGGCTCTTGCCGCCCACCCCGTCGACGAAGCTCGGCTGGTAGTCGATGGCCCGCGGCGCACCGGCGGCCAGGGCGGCGCTGAGCGGCGCCGCCGTCGTCACCTCGCAGCCGTAGACCGCCGCCGCCGGCCGCACCGCCCGGAGCGCCGCGGCGATGCCGCACGAGAGGCCGCCGCCGCCGTAGGGCACCAGCACCGCGTCCACGTCCGGCAGCTGGTCGAGGATCTCCAGGCCGATCGTGCCGTTGCCGGCCATCACCGCGGTGTCGCTCACCGGGTGCACGAAGAGCCCCGGGATGCCCGGATAGGAGTGCTCGCGGATGACCTGCCACCAGCGCTCGAACGGCACCTTCACCACCGTCCCGCCCAGGCGCTCGATGGCGGCGAGCTTGGTCTCGGGCGCATGGTCGGGCACCACCGCGGTCGCCGGCATGCCGAAGCGCCGCGCGCTCCACGCCACCCCCTGCGCCATGTTGCCGGCGCTGGCGGTGTAGACCCCGGCCGCCACCCGCTCCCGCCCCGCCAGCAGCATGGCGTTGGCGGCGCCGCGCACCTTGAAGGAGCCGATCGGCTGGAGGTTCTCCAGCTTGAGGTAGATCTCCGGCAGCGCCCCGGCCACCGGCGATCCGGCCGGCGGCTCCCAGTTGAGCCGCAGCAGCGGGCTCACCAGCGCCAGGCCGCGCAGCCGCTCGCGCGCCTCGCGGATCTGGTCGAGGGTGGGCGCCGCCAGCTCGGGCAGGGTGGTGGGAGGCATCGGCAGGCTCCTATCGAGGTGCGCCGATCATACGGCAGCCCCGGCGGCGCCAAGCCATTCGAGCGCACAGCGCGGTACTTCGAGGTCTCGCCCCTGCTTGTCCGCTCCAAGCTGGCGAACGAGGGGATCCTCCCCCGCTTCTAGTGTCCCGCACGGCCAGTTCGTATGGTATTCGCTTGCCCTCCGGCTCCCTGGCGGCGTTGCGACCTGCCGGGAGTGTCGCGACAGGCGGCAGCCGCGACCGCCTCCTCACTGTAGTCCCTGCTACGCTTGCGTCGGCGCGCCTGGCCAGGAAGCCGGATTGCGGCGCGACTACCATGCGAACTAACCGTGCGGGACACTAGCTCAACGTCCTGGCCTCGTCTGGGTCCGCTCCCGAACGGATCAGCCCCACTCCCCTCTGCCAGCCCCAACCTCTGGTCGAACCGCGCTGTTCTCGGGAAGCGGTCAGCCCTCCAGGCGGACGCCGCGGCCGAGCGCCAGCGCCCGGTGGTAGATGTGCGTCGCCGCCGCCAGGTCCTCGACCGCGAGGCCCAGCGACTTGAAGAGCGTCACCTCGGCCGCGCCGCGGCGGCCGGTCACGCGCCCCTCCAGCACCTCCCCCAGCTCGCCCAGGATGTGGCTCTCGGCGATGGCCCCCTCGCGCAGCGGGATCAGCACCTCGCCGGCCTCGTTGAGCGCCGACTCGCGGCGATCCACGAACAGCCGGGCGCGCACCACCGCGGCGGTGTCGACCTCGCGCGCCGTGGGCATGCAGTTGCCGACCACGTTGACGTGCGCTCCCGGCGCCAGCCAATCGCCGCAGAGCACCGGCTCGCGGGAGGAGGTGACGGTGCAGACGAGGTCGGCCCCGGCGACCGCGGCGGCGGCGGCCGGCATCGGCTCGATGGCGATCCCATGCCGGGCGCCCTCGGCCGCGGCGAACGCCCGCGCGCTCTCCGGCCGGTGGCTCCAGACGCGCAC
>JASLEW010000041.1 GCA_030150965.1 Thermoanaerobaculia bacterium
CGGCCGGCGGGCGGCCGGCGGCCGAACCCGTGGCGCCCGCGCCACCCGCGCCGGCCGCGGGCGTGACCGTGCCGGCCGGCGCCAGCTTCGAGGTCGGCTTCACCAAGGGGCTGGCGAGCAACACCAGCTCGGTGGGGCAGATCTTCCGCGCCCGCGTGCTGGCCGACCTGGTCCTCGACGGCACCGTCGCCATCCCGGCCGGCTCGGAGGTCCTGGGGGTGGTCACCGAGGCGGTGGGCGCCCGGCGCATCGGCGGCCAGGCCAAGCTCAGTGTCAAGTTCACCGACCTGGTGCTCCCCTCCGGCTCCACCATGCCGATCCACGCCTCGTTCCTGCAGCAGGGCAGGAGCAGGGCGGGACGCGACGCGGCGACCATCGGCGGCTCGACCGCCGGCGGCGCCCTGCTCGGCCGCATCCTGGGCCAGAACGGCCGCGGCACGGTGATCGGCGCCCTGGTCGGGGCGGTGGTCGGCACCGCCATCGCCGCCAAGGGCTCCGGCGAGGAGGTGGTGATCCCCGAGGGGTCGGTGGTCACGCTGAAGCTCGACCAGCCGCTGAGCTTCGCCGCTTCGGGCCGTCGGCCCGACCGCTGAGCGCCGCGGCCGAATAATCTGCCCTTCGCCGCTGTTGCCAGGTGTCATGACGACTCTCGATCCACCCGCGCCCTCCAAGGGCGCGCGCGCCGGCCTCTACGGTGGCCGCGTCTCGTCGCGGCAGCGGCGCGCGCCCGGGGCCCCCGCCGAGGAGAAGACGCGGACGCCGATCAGCTTCCGCACCGTGATGGACGACGCCCTGGACCTGATCCGCGCCCGCCGCGGCCGGCTGGCGGTGGGTCTCGGGCTGATGGTGGTCAACCGGCTCGCCGGCCTGGTCCTCCCCGGCACCAGCAAGTTCCTGATCGACAAGGTGATCCTGCAGGCGGGCCTGACCATGGCGGCGCGCATGCGCAACCTGGAGATGCTGGTGCTGGTGGTCGGCGCGGCCACGGTGGTGCAGGCGTTCACCTCCTTCGGCCTGTCGCAGCTGCTGGGCATCGCGGCGCAGCGCTCGATCACCGAGATGCGCCGGCTGGTGCAGAAGCACGTCGGGCGGCTGTCGGTGTCCTATTTCGAACAGACCAAGACCGGCGCCCTGCTGTCGCGGGTGATGAACGACGCCGAGGGCCTGCGCAACCTGGTCGGCACCGGCCTGGTGGAGGCGGCGGGCGGCCTGATGACCGCGGTGCTCGCCCTGGGCATCCTCTTCTACATCAACGCGCGCCTCACCTGGATCGCGCTCGGCGCGCTGTCGCTCTTCGGCTTCATCATGGTCTACGCCTTCAAGACCCTGCGGCCGCTGTTCCGCGAGCGGTCGAAGATCAACGCCGAGCTGTCGGGGCGGCTGTCGGAGTCGTTCTCCGGGGTGCGGGTGGTCAAGGCCTACGGCGCCGAGCGGCGCGAGTCGCTGGTGTTCACCAAGTCGGCGCACCGCCTGTTCCGCAACGTCGCCGGCACCATGACCGGCCTGTCGCTGGTGGCCGCCGCCTCGACGCTCCTGGTCGGCGCCATGACGCTGGTGCTGATGGCCATGGGCGGGCGCGACATCCTGCTCGGCCGCATGACCGTGGGGTCGTTCTTCGCCTTCACCCTCTACCTCGGCCTGATGGTCGGGCCGGTGGTGCAGATCGTCAACATCGGCAGCCAGATCAGCGAGGCGTTCGCCGGCCTGGAGCGCATCCGCGAGATCCGCAACGAGCGCGCCGAGGACGCCGACGACGCCGCGCGCCGGCCGATCGAGCGGGTCGCGGGCACGGTCGAGTTCCGGGACATCCACTTCGAGTACCAGGCGGGAGTGCCGGTGCTGCGCGGCATCTCCTTCCGCGCCGCGCCCGGCACCTCGACCGCCCTGGTGGGGCCCTCGGGCTCCGGCAAGAGCACGCTGATCGGCCTGGTGGCGGCCTTCCACCGGCCGACCTCCGGCCAGATCCTGATCGACGGGCAGGATCTGGCGGAGCTGCGGCTCCAGGACTACCGCGCGCAGCTCGGGGTGGTGTTCCAGGACAATTTCCTGTTCGACGGCACGGTGCTGGAGAACATCGCCTACGCCGCGCCCGACGCCACGCCGGAGGCGATCCTGCGCGCCGCGGCGATCGCCCATTGCGACGATTTCGTGCGCCGGCTGCCGCAGGGGTACGACACGGTGGTCGGCGAGCGCGGGGTGAAGCTCTCGGGCGGCGAGCGGCAGCGGGTGGCGATCGCCCGCGCCATCCTGGCCGATCCGCGGATCCTGATCCTCGACGAGGCGACGTCGTCGCTCGACAGCGAGAGCGAGGCGCTGATCCAGCAGGGGCTGGCCGAGCTGATGCGCGGCCGGACCTCGTTCGTCATCGCCCACCGTCTGTCGACGATCCGGCGCGCCGACACCATCCTGGTGCTGGACGGCGGGCGCATCGTGGAGCAGGGCCGCCACCAGGAGCTGCTGGCGCTGGGCGGCCTCTACCACAACCTCTACACCCGCCAGTACGACCTGGAGTCGAACCTCTTCCGCAATCCCGGCGAGGCGCCGCCCGAGGAGGAGACGGCGCGGCCCCAGGCGCAGGGCGACGCCGCCGTCGCCCGCCTGCCGCTCATCCAGGTGTGAGGCAGAGGGTGCCGAGCGGGCCGGGCGGCGGCGGCTCGTCTGCCTCCCTCGCTCGCCGCGGGGAGGGCTCGGCGAGGTGTGCGTGCTTGGCGGACGGTGGAGGCTCGCACCTCCTTTTAGCGGCGGCGAGGGAGCAGCCGAGCCACCGCCACCCTCCGGCTCGGTGGCCGGAGCGGCTCCTGGTCGCCGCGTCAACTCGATCCTACGGCTCGATAATCGGAAACGGCTCCTGGTCGCGATCTCATGACCCGGCGATCGGGAGCGGCTCCTGGTCGCCGGCCCGGTGATTCGGCGCGGCTCTTGATCGCCGCGCCATCTCCATCCTTCGGGGATCGGGAGCGGCTCCTGATCGGGTCCGGGAATCGCCGGAAGCTCTTGGCCTGGTCAGCGAGGGCCGCCGAAGGGTGCCTTGAGCTTCCGGCCCGGGTCAGCGCAGGAGGCGCTCGAAGCCCTGGCGGCGCTTGAGCAGCTGGGGGTGGTCCTTGGTGCCCAGGGTGCCCTCGTGGCCGGAGAGGTCGGTGGCGACGACGTAGAACTCCACCGTGCCGTTCTCGTGGAAGCTGGGCGGCAGGTCGATGGTCCAGCCGAGGCCGGCCTTCTGGAGGGGCAGCTCGCGCATCCTTCCCGCCTCGGGGCGGGCGAAGAACCTGACGCTCTTGACCTCGTAGTCGTCGGTGACGCGGAAGCTCAGGGTGACCACCTGGCCGCGCGAGTAGTCCAGCAGATAGCCGTCGCGCAGCTGCACCTGCGGCGGCTGGGCGTCGAGCTGGGCGAGCTGCGCCTGCAGCTGGGCGACCGCCTCGGCGATGCGCTGCGCCAGGTGCGGCGTGGGCTTGAGCGGCAGCAGCAGGTCGAGCCCCTCGCTCGGCTTGCGGCGGCGCAGGTAGTTGGGGACGTTGTCGAGGATCGCCTGCTGCTCCTTCTCGCTGGCGGCGGCGGTCTCGTAGCTCTTGAGGAGGTCCTTGAGGCCGCCGCGCTCCGGCCAGCTGCGGCGGATGGGCTCGAGGCGGCCCACCGCCTCGTCGTACCTGCCGTCGCGGGCGAGGCCGGCGGCCTCGGCTTCGAGCGCCGCTGCCGCCCTGGTGTGCAGCTCCAGCGGATCGCGCAACGTCCGCGACAGCCCCTCCATGGCGTGGAAGCGCTCCAGGACCTGGGCCTGGCCCTCGGCGGTGCCGGCGGCGCTGGCGGCCTGGGCCTGCTCGTAGAGGCGGACCAGCTCCTTGGCGCGGTCGAAGTCGCTCCTGAGGTGGGCCGGCACGTCGGCGTCCGAGGCCGAGTCCACGATCGTCTGCAGCACGCCCAGGTCGCCGCCGCGCACGCCGCTCGGCAGCTCCTGCGGCAGGGTCTCCAGCGCCGCCAGGCCCAGGGTCTGCTCGATCGCCGCCAGCTGGCGGCAGCCCTCCTCGCCCAGCTCGCCCTCGTCGGCATGGCTCAGCTCGTGGAGCGCCTGGCGCACGCGGCCGTCCGAGTCGCGGCCCATGATGAGCCAGCTCTTGGCGTCGAAGAACTTGGCGGCGGCCGAGCGGCCCGGGCGCTGGACCGCCGCGCCGGCGGCGTCGCCCGCCTGGCCGGACGCCCCCGGCCCGCCGGCCGCTTCGGCCGCGGA
>JASLEW010000129.1 GCA_030150965.1 Thermoanaerobaculia bacterium
GTCCACCACCCCGGCTGCCCTGACGTAGCTCGCCCGCCGCAGCAGCTCCGCGCCGACCCCGGCGGCCAGCAGCTCCTCGTCGCTGAAGCGGTGGATGCAATCGACCCCGTCGCGCAGGTTCTGCCACAGCTCCTCGACGCCCGCGGCGCCCGGGAAGCGCCCCGCCATGGCGACGATCGCGATCCGGCCGGGCGCGGCGCCGCCGCCACCGCCCGCGGCGGCCGGCAGGCCCCCCCGATCGGCGGAGGAAAATCGTTCCATGGGCGTCGAGAAGCGACCAGCGACAGGTGATCGGGTACGGTGTCCGATCTTACAACCGGCCGCCGCCGGCCAAGGCGGCACGATCCCGAAGGCTCACGGCACGGATCGGCGCCGATGCGGCGAAAAGCGTGGCGGGAGGTGGGCTCGGCGCGCGGTCACCCAGACCCGCCGCGGATCTCGCCCGCCCCCCGCCGCGGGCCGATCAATGATCTCCAGACGGCGGCACGTCCAGCGGGTCCGAGGTCCCGTTGCTGGTGGTGCCGCCCCCCGGGCCGCGGCCGTCGTCGCAAGGCGTGTCCCGCCCGTGGCCCGGCACCATGCCATGCCCCTGGTGCCCCGAGTCGGCCGGCGGCGGCGTCCGGTTGTCGGTCGAGCCTCCCCCCGGGTTGCGGCCTTCACACGGCGGATGCTGCTTGTGCCTGTCCTCTTCTCCCCTGGTCATAGGACCTCCCTTCAGGGCAAAGTTGCGGCGGATGCGGCGCGCCTTCCGCTCACCGTCCCAGGGCGGGCCGGCAGCCCGCATCCTGCACCGTCATCAGTCCGAGACACCCGCGCAAAGCGAGTTGTTTATCGCCGTCCGGCCAGCCGGGAGGCGGGCTCAACGCCAGTCTCCCGCCAGCACGAAGCCGCCCCAGTAGCATGGGTTCCGCCACCGTCCACCGCTCCACATCGCCTGCTGCGCGGCACGCAGCGCCGCCGCCGGCGTCAGCCGGCTGCCCCGGCGGAAAAGCCCCTGGTAGAAGAGCTGCATCAGCTTGGCGGTCGAGTTGTCGCCGACGGCCCACAGGCTCACCACCAGGCGCCGCGCGCCCGCGATCATGAACGCCTGCGGCAAACCGATCGATTCGTCCCTCAGCTCGCCCCCCAGGGCCGTCTCGCAGGCGCTCAGCACCACCAGCTCCGCCGGCAGATCGAGGTTCTCGATGTCCAGGGCGCGCACCTGCCCGTCGATGGCCCGCCCCTGGCGGTCGAGCGCCGAGAAGGCCATCGCCGACAGCTCCGCCAGGTCGGTCAGCAGGCGGCCGTGCGTGGCCAGGTGGAGCACGGGAAAGGAACGCAGCGCGCCGCCGGTCACCAGCTCGCGGGTGGCGGCGAAGCCGGTGGCCATGAGCACCCCCCTGCCGCCCGCGATGGCGGCGATGGCCGTGGCCTCGGCCAGGGAGCCCGGCAGCCTGGGCAGCCGCGCCGTCATGGGCTCCTCCACCGCGGCAAGATGCAGCTCCCGCACGCGCCGGTCCTCCGCGCTGAAGACCGGGTCCGCCAGGATCGCCAGGCGGTGGTCCTGTGACGCCCAGGCCGGCCGCGGCTCGGCGAGCAGCGCGGCGAGCACCGCCAGCGACGGCTCGGTGACCACCTCGTGCCGCAGCAGCAGCGGTTCGTCCGGATGGCCGGGGTCCGGCAGGCTGGCAAACGAGAGGAACTGCAGATCGCCGTTGGCGATGATCACCAGGCGCCGCTCGCCGAGCAGCCCGGCAACCGGCCCCAAGAGGAGGTGGCTCAATTTCAATGCCGGGGCGGCGGCACCGCTCCGCGGGTCGGCGTCCAGGCACTGCGCGAGCAGCTCGTACGTGGGGCGCAGCAGCGCCTCGATCTGCGCCCGTGCGGGCAGCTCGAAGCTGCGGATGGAGTCGCGGGAGACCGCCCACAGGAAGCTCTTCGTCCTGCCGAGGTAATACTCCAGCATCAGCGTGCCGGGATCGAGGAGGCGCTGCTGGAGGTCCTCGACCGCCGGCACCGCCGGCGCCGAGGTCGCCGCGGGCTGGCCACCGCCGGCCCCGGCACCGCGGCGGATCTCGGCCGCGAGCTCCTGGGCCTGCTCGAGCAGCCGGTCCAGCGCCTCGCCTCCGTTCGCGCCCGGCCCCGGTACCAGCCGCGCGCTCTCGGCCTGCGAGATCTGCCCGAGGATCTCCCGGAGCCTCGCCGCCTGGGCGGGAGCCGCCACGCGCTCGAGGCGCGCCGTGGCTCGCCGTGCGGCCAACCGGTCGAGCAGCGTGCGCCCGCGAGCGGCCTCGCTCAGCTCCAGCGCCTGGTGCGCGAACCCCCGGTTGGCCTCGCGGCCGTCCAGCTCCATCAGCACCTCGATCAGGAAGCCGTAGTAGTCCTCGTTGCGTGTCAGGTAGGCGGCCTGGAGATCGGAGCGGCCGGCGCTGGCCCGCAGGGCCTCGACGATCTGCAACGCCCGCCAGCCATGTTGGAGCGCCTGGTGGAGGTCGTGCCGGTCGCGGTCCAGCTTTCCGGCTCCCAGCAGCGCCGCCGCTTCCTGGGCGCGCAGGCCGGCGGCATGGGCCAGCTGGGCCCCCCGGGCATAGCAGGCGGCGGCCGCCGCCGGCTGCTGCATGAAACGGTAGGCCGTCCCAAGATCGACCCAGACGGCGGCCTCCGCCTGCCGGTCACCCAGGGTATGCAGAAGGAGCCCGGCCGAACGGTAGGCGGACACGGCGTCGGCGTAGTGCTGCAGCCGCCGGTTGCTGACTCCCATCCCGATGAGGCTGTGGGCGGCGGTCTCCGACATCCGCCGCCGGGCGGTCAGCCGCAGCGCCTCGGCGTAGCGGGGCAGCGCCCGCTCCGCCTGGCCGGTCTCCAGGTAGATGGTGCCCATCTCGTTGAGCACCGCCGCCCGCTCTTCCGGCAGGCCGGCGCAGAGCGGCAGAGCCGCCGCCGCAGCCTTGAGCGCATGGTCCCAGTCTCCGACCGTGCGATAGGCCCAGGCGATCTTCTTCCACGCGACCGCCTCGTTCTTGTGATCGTGCAGAGAGTGCTCAATTACGGCGTCCTGGCGGAAACAGCGCAGGGCCTCCGCCACCTCGCCGCGCAGCAGATACGTGTTCCCCAGGTTCTGCTGCGCCACCGCGCGGCCGCGCGCGAGCGGCAGGCGCAGCCATCCAGCGAGCGACCGGCGGAAGCTGTCGAGAGCGCGCGCCACCTCCGACCGGCCCAGGTGGCACATGCCGATCTCGTTCCACGTCGTGGCGGCGAGCTGTCGGTCGCCGACCGCGCGGTAGAGCGCCAGGGCGGTCCCGTACCGTTCGAGGGCCTTGCCGGTCTGGGACCGGCTGCTGTAGACCCCACCCAGCTCGTAGTGGGCGTCAGCCTCCCGGCCCCGGTCGCCGAGCCGGTGGAACAACCCGGCCGCGCGCTCCA
Source organism: Thermoanaerobaculia bacterium (assembly GCA_030150965.1). Classification (GTDB taxonomy): domain Bacteria; phylum Acidobacteriota; class Thermoanaerobaculia; order Multivoradales; family UBA5704; genus JASLEW01. Next base: position 3,403 of record JASLEW010000129.1, read on the forward strand.
GCCTGGCCGCGCGCGGCCCGGCGTCGAGCCTCAGCGGGCTACCGTCCCGCGCCTCGTGGAAGGCGCGCTCCGCCTCCGCCCGCCGGCGGTCGGCCGGCCTCGTCCGGCGGAGCGCCGCGATGCGCGCCAGGTAGCGTCCCGCGGCGGCGTTGCTGGCATAGGGCCTGACCACCAGGCGGTAGGTCCCCGCCGCTGTGGCGCACAGATAGACCTGCTCCGCGCTGTTGGCGCCGTACTGGTTGTCGACGGCGAAGATCGGCCGGGAGCTCCCGGGCTCCACGACCTCGATCACCACGTCGAGGCCGCGCTGCTCGACGACCGCGTGCAGATACTGACCGGCGCCGAGGCGGACCTCGTAGACGTCCGTGCCTCCCCCGGCCAGGAGGCGCTCCCGCCCCGGCCCGGGCACCAGTTGGAAGACCCGGGGCGCCGGCCTTGCCGGGGCGGCCCGGCGGG
>JASLEW010000145.1 GCA_030150965.1 Thermoanaerobaculia bacterium
CCGTCGTCGCGCCGGGGCTGGTGCCCGCGCCGCGCGGCGTGGCCGGCGAGCTGTGCCTGGGAGGCGCCGGCCTGGCGCGCGGCTACCACCGCCGGCCGGACCTGACGGCCGCGGCCTTCGTCCCGGCGCTGGACGGCGAGCCGGGAGGACGGTGGTACCGCACCGGCGACCGCGCGCGCCTGCTCGCCGACGGCCGCCTGGAGATCCTCGGCCGCATCGATCAGCAGGTGAAGATCCGCGGCTTCCGCATCGAGGTTGGGGAGATCGAGAGCGTGCTCGCCGAGCATCCGGGCGTGGCGCAGGCGGCGGTCGCGGTGCGCGAGGAGCGGCCGGGCGACCGCCGGCTCGCCGCCTACCTGGTGGCCGCGCCCGGCGCCCGCCCCGGCCCGGCCGAGCTTCGCCGCCACCTGCGCGCGCGCCTGCCGGATTACATGGTGCCGGCCTCGTTCACGCTGCTCGACGCGCTGCCGTTGACCCCGAGCGGGAAGCTCGACCGCCGCGCGCTGCCCGCGCCGGCGGGGGCGGCAGCCGCCCTCCAGGCTCCCTTCGCCGCGCCGCGCGATCCGGTCGAGGCGGCGCTCGTCGGCCTCTGGCGCGAGGTGCTGGGCGTCGAGCGGGTGGGCATCCACGACAGCTTCTTCGAGCTGGGCGGCCATTCGCTGCTCGCGACGCAGCTCGCGTCGCGGCTGCGCGACGCCTTCCAGGTCGAGCTGCCGCTGCGGCGGATCTTCGAGGCGCCGACCATCGCGCGGCTCGCGCCGGCGCTCACCGGCGAGGAGAGCACGCAGGGCGCCCGGGGAGCGGCGCCGCCGCTGGTGCCGGCGCCGCGCGGCGGCCCCCTGCCGCTCTCCTTCGCCCAGCAGCGGCTCTGGTTCCTGGACCGCCTGGTGCCGGACAACCCGTTCTACAACATGGCGGCGGCGGTGCGCCTCTCGGGTCCGGTGGACGCCCGCGCGCTCGCCGGCGCCTGGCGCGAGATCGTCCGCCGCCACGAGGTGCTGCGCACCCGCTTCCGCGACACCGACGCCGGGGCGCTGCAGGAGGTCGCGCCGGACGCGGCGGCGGCCGGGTTCGCGGTGCCTGCGATCGACCTCGCGGCGCTGCCCGCCGCCCGGCGCGAGGCCGAGCTGTCGCGGCTCGCGGCGGCGGAGGCCCGCCGGCCGTTCGACCTCGGGCGCGGGCCGGTGCTCCGCGTCCACCTGGTGGACCTCGCCGCCGGCGAGCGCGCCCTCCTCCTCACCCTCCATCACATCGCCGGCGACGGCTGGTCGTTCGGCGTGCTCTACCGGGAGCTGGGCGTGCTCTACGACGCTTTCGCCGCCGGGCTGCCCTCCCCGCTGCCGGCGCTGCCGGTGCAGTACGCCGACTTCGCGCTCTGGCAGCGCGCCTGGCTCCGGGGTCCGGTGCTCGACCGCGAGGTGGCGTTCTGGCGCGGCGCGCTGGCCGGCGCGCCCGAGCGGCTCGACCTGCCGTTCGACCGCCCGCGCCCCGCGGTGGGCGGCTACCGCGGCGGCGAGGCCCGCCGCCGGTTCCCCGAGGAGCTGGCCGGCGCGCTGCGCGGGCTCTCCCACCGCTCCGCAACGACGCTCTTCATGACCCTCCTGGCCGGCTTCCAGACCCTTCTCCACCGCATGTCGCGGCAGGAGCGGATCGTCGTCGGGGCGCCGGTCGCCAACCGCACCCGCACCGAGCTGGAGGGGCTGATCGGCTTCTTCGTCAACACCCTGGTGCTGGCGACCGATCTCGCGGGCGATCCGCCGTTTGCGGTCCTCCTCGGCCGGGTGCGGCAGACGGCGCTCGCCGCCTTCGCCCACCAGGACCTGCCGTTCGAGAAGCTGGTCGAGGAGCTCGATCCGGAGCGCCGGCTGGGCACCAACCCGCTGACCCAGGTGATGCTCTCGATGCAGAACTTCCCGGCGCCGCGCCCCGAGAGCCGGAGCTTCTCGGTGGCGCCCCTGGGCGGCGACGCGGCCGACACCGGCACCTCGAAGTTCGATCTGACGCTCTTCCTGCTCGAAGCGGGCGGCGGCCTCAGCGCCTACCTGGAGTACAACGCCGACCTGTTCGCGGCGGCGACCGCCGGACGGCTGCTCGGCCACCTGGAGAACCTCCTCGCGGCGGCGGCGGACGACCCGTCCCTGCCGCTCTCCGAGCTGCCGCTCCTCGGCGCCGCCGAGCGCCGCGAGCTGCTCCTCCTCGGCGGCGCCATGCGGCCAGCCGCCGCCGAGCGCCGCGAGCCGCTCCTGCTCGGCGACGCAGCGCGGTGCGCCGCCGCCGCGGGCGGCGTCCACGAGCTGTTCGAGGCGTGGGTGGCGCGGGCGCCGGAGGCGACGGCGGTGGCGGCGGACGGCCGCTGGCTCAGCTACGGCGAGCTGGACCGCCGGGCAGGCCGGCTGGCGCGGCGGCTGCGCGTCCTGGGCGCCGGCCCCGAGGACCTGGTGGCGCTGGAGATCGGGCGCGGCGTCGAGCTGCCGGTCGCCATCCTCGGCGTGCTGAAGGCCGGCTGCGCCTACCTGCCGGTCGAGCCGTCGCTGCCGGCCGAGCGCCGCGCCTTCCTGGCCGCCGACAGCGGCGCCCGCTTCCGCGTGCGCGACCGCGGCCGTGCCGAGGACGGCACCCGAGAGCGGGGTGGAGGGGGCGACGGCGTGATCGATCTTCTGCTCGCGCCGGGCGCGGCCGATCTGCAAGGCGCAGCGGCCCCGCTCCCGCCCGGCGCCGCCGCTCCGGCGGCCGGCACCCTGGCGCTTTCGCCCGATTCCGCCGCTCCGGGCGCCGGTGCCACGCCGCTTTCGTCGGATGCCGCCGCTCCGGCGGCCGGCACCGTGGCGCTTTCGCTGGATTCTGCTGCTCCGCAGGCCGGCGGTGTGCCACTTTCGCCGGATGCCGCCGCTCCGGCGGCCGGCGCCGCGCCGCTCACTCCGGTCGCTTTCGACCCGGCAGCCGGTGCCGCATCGCTGCCGCCGGCCCCGGTGGCGGCGGAGAACGCGGCCTACGTGATCTACACCTCGGGATCGACCGGGCTGCCGAAGGGGGTCGTGGTCACCCATGGCAACGTGCACCGCCTGCTCTCGGCGGCCGGCGAGGACTTCAGCTTCGGTCCCGGCGACGTGTGGACGCTCTTCCACTCCTACGCCTTCGACTTCTCGGTGTGGGAGCTGTGGGGGGCGCTGGCGCACGGCGGCCGGCTGGTCGTCGTGCCCTACCTGGTCAGCCGCTCGCCCGAGGCGTTCGCCGAGCTGCTGGCCGCGGAGGGGGTGACCGTCCTCAACCAGACGCCGTCGGCCTTCTACCCGCTTGTCGCCCTGGAGGAGCGCCTCGGGCGCGCGGTCGGGCCGTCGCTCGGCGCGGTGCTCTTCGGCGGCGAGCCGCTCGACGCGGCGCGGCTCGCGCCGTGGCGGTCCCGCCACGGCGAGCGCGGGCCGCGGCTGGTGAACCTCTACGGCATCACCGAGACGACGGTGCACGTCACCGTGCACGATGTCGCCGCCGGCGCGGCCGGCGAGGAGGGGGCGCCGGGGAGCGCGATCGGCCGGCCGCTCGCCGACCTGTCGCTCCACGTGCTCGACGGCCTGGAGCCGGCGCCGCTCGGCGTCCCCGGCGAGATCCACGTCGGCGGCGCGGGGCTTGCCCGCGGCTACCTCGGCCGGCCGGACCTGACCGCGCTGCGCTTCGTCCCCGATCCGTTCTCCGGCGAGGCCGGCGCCCGCCTCTACCGCTCGGGGGACCTCGGCCGCCGCGACGCCGCCGGCGCCCTCCGCCACCTCGGCCGCGCCGACCGGCAGCTCAAGATCCGCGGCTTCCGCATCGAGCCGGCGGAGATCGAGGCGGCGCTGCTGCGCCACCCGGCGGTGGCGGCGGCGGCGGTGGTGGCGCGCGACGAGGGCGGCGACGACCGCCGCCTAATCGCCTACGTCGTCCAGCGCCCGGACTACCGCGGCCCGGAGGCCGCGGCGGCTCCCGGCACCCGGGCTGCTTCGGCGGTCCCGGCGGCCGAGGCTGCGCCGGGGACTCCGGCGGGCCGGGTGGCCGAAGCCGCGGCAGCTCCGGCGGCGGGCGAGCGCCGGCGCCAGGTGGAGCGCTGGGGGATGGTGTTCGACGAGCTGTACGGGCGCCCGGCGGCGGCGGCCGATCCGACGTTCGATCTCGCCGGCTGGATCGACAGCGCGACCGGCCAGCCGTTCCCCGCGGAGGCGATGCGCGAGTGGCTCGACGACACCGTGTCGCGCCTCCGGGCGCTCGCTCCCCAGCGGGTGCTGGAGATCGGCTGCGGCTCGGGGATGCTGCTCTTCCGCCTGGCGCCGCACTGCCGCCGCTACGTCGCCACCGACCTCTCGGGGCGGGCGATCGAGAAGCTCGCGCAGCGCCTCGCGGCGGCCGGCGCCGGCTACGGCAACGTCGAGCTGCTGGAGCGGCCGGCCGACCGTTTCGACGGCCTGGGCGAAGGGAGCGCGGCAAGCGGCGGGAGCGCGGGGAGCTTCGACCTGGTGGTCCTCAACTCGGTCGTGCAGTACTTCCCGGACGTGCACTACCTGGCCGCGGTGATCGAGGGGGCGGTGCGGGTGCTGGCGCCCGGCGGCGTGATCTTCCTGGGCGACCTGCGCCGCCTCGACCTCCTCCTGGCGCACCACGCGGCGGCCGAGCTGGCCCGCGCCGCGGCCCCCCTGCCGCTGGCGCTGCTGCGCCAACGGGTGCGGGCGCGCCTGCACGAGGAGACCGAGCTGGCGGTCGATCCGGCCCTCTTCTTCGCCCTGGCGCGGCGGCTGCCGCGTCTCGCGCACGTCGAGATCGTGCCCAAGCGCGGCCGGCGCCACAACGAGCTGACCCGCTTCCGCTGCCAGGCGCTGCTGCACCTGGACGGGGGAGGGGCGCCGCCCGAGCCGTCCTGGGAGGACTGGCGGAGCGCCGGCCACGATCTGCCCGGGCTGCGCCGCCGCCTCGCCGCCGAGGCCCCGGAGTGCCTGGCGCTGGCGGCGGTCCCCAACGCCCGTCTGGTGCCGGTGGCGCGGGCGCTGCGGCGGATCTTCGGCGAGACCGGCGGGGATGCCCGGGCGGCCGGGACCATCGCCGGCCCTGGGAACGAAGACGGGCCGGCCGGGACCGGCACCGGGCCTGGCGCAGAGGACCGACCGGCACGGGCCTTCGCCGGGCCTGGGGCAGACGGCGCGGCGGCCGGGATCTCCGCCGGGTTCAACGGAGAGGGTGCACCGGCCGGGACCTTCGACGAGTCGCGCGGCGAGGTCCGGACGGCCGGCGAGGTGCGACGGGAGCTGGCGGCTGCCGGCGGCGGTGCGGGCGTCGATCCGCAGGATCTGCTCGACCTGGCTGCCGAGCTGGGGTACGAGATCGAGCTCTCCTGGTCGCGGCCGGATGCGGAGGGGAGCTTCGAGGCGGTGCTGTGGCGGACCGCGGGCGCACCGAGTGCACTGGGAGAACCGGGAGAAGCGGGGACGCTGGGAGAACCGAGAGCGCCGGGATCGCTGGGAGCACTGAGAGCGCTGGGATCGCAGGGAGATCCGGGAGCACCGGGAGGGGTGGGCCGCCGGCGGCTGCCCGCCATCCTGCCGCGCACCCCTCTCGACCTGCCGCTCGACCGCTACGCCAACAGCCCGCTCTCCGGCCGCTTCGCGCTCCAGGTGGCGCCCGAGCTGCGCGGCTTCCTGGCCGCCGCGCTGCCGCCCCACATGCTGCCGGCGGCGTTCGTCCGCCTCGACGCGCTGCCGCTCACCATCAATGGCAAGCTCGACCTCGATGCCCTGCCGGCCCCCGAGGCGGGCCGGCGCGACCTCGGCCGCGAGCTGGTGCCGCCGCGCACGGCGCTGGAGGCGCGGGTGGCGGCGGTCTGGCAGGAGGTGCTGGGCCTCGACCGCGTCGGCGTCCACGACGGCTTCTTCGAGCTGGGCGGCCATTCGCTGCTCGCCACCCAGGTGGTGTCGCGGCTGCGCACGGCGCTGGGCGTCGAGGTGCCGGTGCGCAGCCTGTTCGAGGCGCCGACGTTGGCCGGCCTCCCCGCCGCGATGGCCTTCATTGCCGGCCTCGCCCACCTGGCGCAAGCGGCGCACGCTGCGAACGCGGCG
>JASLEW010000167.1 GCA_030150965.1 Thermoanaerobaculia bacterium
CCAGTTCGTATGGTATTCGCTTGCCCTCCGGCTCCCTGGCGGCGTTGCGCCTCCTCACCGTAGTCCCTGCTACGCTTGCGTCGGCGCGCCTGGCCAGGAAGCCGGATTGCGGCGCGACTACCATGCGAACTAACCGTGCGGGGCGCTAGCGAACCACGAGGAAGGGGCTGAAGTAGTGATTGACGATGGGGCCGGTCAGCTGGATGTTGACCGCGCTGAGCTTGCCGCTCGACTGGAGGGTGGTGCCAGCGTAGAGGTTGCCCTGGCCCGCGAGGCTGACCTGCACCTGGCTGCCGCAATTGGCGACGTTGACGCTGCCGGACGGCACGGTGCCGATGCCCGAGGCGCTCGCCTGGGAGGCGGAGGCCACCACGTAGGGCGCGGTCTGGGTGCTCAGCTGGATGCTCGGGCAGCCTCCGGCGGAGCAGTCGACCCGCACCACGTCCTGGGCGTTCTTGGTGTTGGTGAAGACCAGCAGCGGCGTCACCGGCACCGAGCCCGACAGGTTGCCGGTGTTGGAGCCGCTGGGCTGCGCGGTGACCGTGCCCTGGCCCTGGGCGGCCGACGGCAGGCAGATCTGCAACGAGTAGCTGCGGCCGTCGGTGAGCTGCACCGGGCTGGCGCCGGCGAGGTTCAGGGCGACGACGAACTTGATGCCAGTGCCGCCGACGATCGGGCCGCGGCCGACGATCGTGTCGGTGCTGCCGAGCTGGCTGCTGTTGAGCGGCACGCCGGCGAGGCTCACGATGCCGCTGCCGGCGATCGGCGCGCCGAGCGCCTGGCTCACCACCGGGATCGCGCCGAGGTCGATCTGGGTGTTGCTGGACGCCGTGACCCAGCCCTCGTCGCCGGCCGGGAAGCTCTGGGCGGCGAGCGGCAGCGACATCAGGCAGGCGGCGACTGCGGCGGCGGCAAATAGGCGCTTGGGGTTCATCGGCTCTCCTTTAATAGCTGTGCATAAGAGTTCAAGATAGATGGTGCCCACCGGCCGGCGAGCGTGACATCCCGGCGGCGCGGGTGACCGCCGCCCTCCGCGGGTGGGGGCGGACCAGGGGAGCCGGCGCGGATCTCCCGGCGAGTGCCGGGCCGGCGCCACCCGGCTCCCCGGCGCCGTCTGGTTGCAGCGGCCGGGCAGGCGCGGCCCCAGGGTACCCGCGCCCGCCGGAGAGGTCCTGCCACCCGCCGGAGAGGTCCTGCCAGGAGAGGTCTTGCTACAGGCGCCCCTGCTCTCGGGGCGCGGTCCGGCTCAGGCCACCGCCGGCTGGCCCTTGGGCTCCATCCACAGGCGGCCCGCCACGATGAGGATCGCCAGGAAGACGATGCAGGCCATGAAGACCTGGCGGACGCCGAGGCTGGCGGCGAGGATGCCGCTCAGCACCAGGCCGGAGATCTGGGCGGTGAAGACCAGCGACATCACCGTCGAGCCGACGCGGCCCATGAGCGCCGGAGGGGTCTCCTGCTGCAGCAGGGTCTGCGACGGGATGATGATCCCGGCGACCGCCAGGCCGATGACGAAGGTGCCGATGCAGGCGGTCCAGACGTGGGCCGTGCCCGCCAGCAGGAGGAGACCGGCGGCCATGCCGCCCAGGCCGGCGTAGACCAGCGTGGCGCTCTTCACGTTCTTGCCGGCGGTGGTGAGCAGGTTGATGCCGATCAGCATGCCGACGCCGATCAGGGCGCTGGTGGTGCCGAACGTGCGGTTCGACTCGTGGAGGATGTCGCGCACGTAGACCGCGATCAGCGGGCCGAAACAGCCGACGACGAACATGCCGGCGGCCAGCGCCAGGATGACGAAGAGCAGGCTCGCGTGGTGGACGATGAAGCTGAAGCCCTGCTTCATGTCGCGCCAGATGGCGGCCAGCGGGGAGGCCGGCGCGGCTGCCGCGCCCGCCGCGGAGGATGCCGCCAGGGCGGCCGCGGCGGCAGGCGAGGCCGCCGCCTGCTCCTGCTGGATGAACGCCACCGAGCCGATGAGCAGCGCCGAGAACACGAAGCTGGCCGAGTCGGCCAGGTAGCAGCTGATCGCGCCGAAGCTGGCCACCAGCATCGCCGCCACCGCCGGGCCGAGGATGCGCATGCCGAACATCACCTGCTGCAGGAGGGCGTTGGCGGAGCGCAGGCCGTGGAGGGGCACGGCGGAGCGGATGGCGACGCCCTGGGCCGGAGCGAAGAAGCTGGACACCACGCTGATCGCCGCGAGCACGGCATAGTAGTGCCAGAGCTGCGAGGCGAGCAGCAGCAGCAGGGCGAGCCCGGCGCGGATGAGGTCGCTCGCCACCATGGTGGGCTTGAGCGGCCAGCGGTCCACGAACACGCCGGCGATGACGCCGAGGACGGCGATCGGCAGCAGATAGGCCACCTGCACGTCGGTCACCTGCGCGGCGGTGGCGTGGAGCTTGAAAGTGAGGACGCTGATCACCGCGTAGAGCACCAGGAAGTCGCCGAAGATGGAGATCACCTGGGCGATCCACAGGCGCCGCATCATGGTGATCCGCAGCACCGCGCCCATGGACAGGGGCGCCGGTGGAGCGGCGGGCCGGGGCAGCTCGGGATCGACCACCGGGGAGGGGGCGGATGGGCTGATGGCTGGCTCTGCCACGGAGCTGGTCTCGGACATGGTTGCTCGCTGACTGCGCCTCTCGGCGCGGATGGCTTTGCCGGCTCGACCGCCCGGGAGGTGGAGGCCGGGCCGGTTCTTGACCGGTTTTATGAAGCGGTGGACGTCAATACCCACCGATACCTGGAGAAGGCGACGCTATACCCTGACCAACGGGCTGTCAAACTTCCGCCCTTCCTCACCGGATCCGCCGGGGTCCGCCGGCACGGCGGTGGGCCGGCCGCGGTATGCTCCGCGGCATGACGACCGCGAAGCCCGACCGCTCCCAGGCGCGTCCCGCCAACCATCCCGAGTGGTTCGACGGGCAGGTCCACATGCAGCCGCTGGTCGCCGCCGACCGGTCGCAGGAGCTGGACGTCGTCGCCGTCTTTTTCGCCGACGGAGCGCGCACCATCCCGCACGTCCATGCCACCGACCAGGTGCTCTACGTGGTCTCGGGCGAGTGCGTGGTGGCCGACGATTCCGGCCGCCGCCGCCTCGGCCCGGGCGAGCTCGTGCTGCTGCCGGCGCACCGGTGGCACTGGCACGGCGCCGCCCCCGGCCAGCCGATGTGCCACGTCTCGATCCGGCAGCCCGGCCCCACCGACTGGACGGTGGAGCGCCGCGACTGGTAGACCGCCTGGCGGCCGGCCATGCACCGCGATCGACACCGCGATCCACCTGGGGCCGCCGCGCCCCGCGAGACCCGCACGCGGGAGGCGCGCCCGAGGCCGAGGCGCAACGGCGCGGAGGCCGGCGTCGCGGGCAGCTTGCCGAGCGAGCGCGGGACGCTGCGGCGCCTGCTCCCCGGCGCGCTGCTGCTCGCCGCCGCCTCGCTCGCGGCGCAGCCGCCTGGCCCGGCGCCTGCCCGGCTCCCCACCGGGCTGCGGCTGGACCCGGCGGGGCGCTCCACGGACCTCGGCAACATGCCGATCGCTCTCGCCCTGGCGCCCGAGGGTGGCCGGGCGGTGGTGCTGCTGGCCGGCTGGCGGCAGCAGGGGCTGGAGGTGGTGGAGACGGCCTCCGGCCGGGTGGTGCAGCACATCGATCTGCCGGCGGCCTTCCTCGGCCTGGCCTTCTCCGCCGACGGGCGCACGCTCTACGCGGCGGGCGGCGACGCCGACGAGGTCTACCGCTTCGCCTGGCGCAACGGCACCGCCACCGCCGACGGCAGCATCGACCTCGCCGTGCCCCTCCCGCCCACGGACGCCAAGGACGGAAGCCCCAGCGACGGAAGCGCCAACGACGGAAGCGCCAACGACGGAAGCGCGAGGGACGGAAGAGCGAAGGACGAAGGCGCCAGGGGCGGAAGCGCCAGGGACGCATCAGCGAAAGACGAAGGCGCCCAGGACGGAAGCGCGAAGAACGCATCCGTCAAGGACGCATCCGCGAAGGACGAAGGCGCCAGGGAAGCCGGCAGGACCGGGGGGCCGAAGACGGCGGCCGGCTCCGCGGCGGCCAATGAACCCAAGGAGGCGGAGAAGGAGAAGGCCGGGGAGGCGAAGGACGCCAGGAAGACCAACGGCACGCGCTTCCCGGCCGGGCTGGCGCTGGCGCCGGACGGCCGCCGGCTCTACGTGGCCGAGAACCTGGCCGACAGCCTGGCGGTGGTGGACCTGGCGCGCGGCGCGGTGGTGCAGCGCCTGCCGGCGGGCCTCTATCCCTATGCGGTGGCGGCGGCGCCGGACGGCACGGTCTACGTCTCGGCGTGGGGCGACGACTTCGTGTCGGTCTACGGCCCCGCCCCCGCCGTGGTGCCTGGAGGTTCCGCGGCGCCCGGAGGGAGCTCCCCGGCGGCGGCGCCGCTGGTCGAGGCCGGCCGCATCCAGGCCGGGCGCCACCCCTCGGCGCTGCTGCTCAACGCCGACGGCAGCCGCCTGTTCGTCGCCTCGGCGAGCACCGACCGGGTGGCGGTGGTGGACACCCGCACGCGCCGCGTGCTGACCGAGTTGCACGACGCACCGCCCGGCGGCGCCGGCGAGGGGAGCACGCCGAGCGCCCTGGCGCTGGCCGAGGGCGGACGGCGCCTGCTGGTGGCGGAGTCCGACGCCAACGCGGTCGCGGTGTTCGACCTCGCCGCGCGCACCCGCGGCGCCGCGTCCGCCGCCGGGCGCCGCGACGCCGGCCGGCATGGCTCGTCCGGCGCCGCCGTTCCCGCTGCCGGTGGCAGCGGTACCGGCGACAGGCGGGTTCCGTCTGCCGCCGCGTCCGCCGCCGGAGCCGTTCCCGCTCCAGGTCGCAGCGGTGCCGGCGTCCGGCGGGTTTCGTCCGGTGCCGCCGCCACCGGCACCGGTGACCGGCTGCTCGGCCGCATCCCGGTCGGCTGGTACCCGACGGCGCTGGCCATGGCCGGAGACGCGCTGCTGGTGGTCAACGGCAAGGGCCGCGGCACCGGCCCCAACCCCACGGGGCCGCAGCCGGACCAGGCCAAGCGCGACCCGCACGGCTACACCCTGGGCCAGACCAACGGCACCCTGACCGTGCTGCCGGCGCTTCCCGGGCGGGCCGAGCTGGCGGCGCTGACACGCCGGGTGGCGC
>JASLEW010000248.1 GCA_030150965.1 Thermoanaerobaculia bacterium
CTGCGCCGCCGGCGCGCCGGCCGGCGGCGCAGGGCGAGGCCGCAGACGGCGGCGAGCAGCCCCCCCGCCGCGGCCGTCTCGGGATGGCCGGAGAGCAGCATCGCGCCGGTCGCGAGCGCCGTCGCGGCGGCGGCGCGGGGCCGCGGATGCCGCAGCAGCACGATCGAGCCCAGGCACACCCAGGGCACCCAGGCGATCGTCGTGGTGTGCGGAAAGAGCGCCCAGCCCATCATGCCGCCGCCCAGGGTGAAGCCGGCCGCGGCGAGCGCGGCGGCGCCCTGGGAGAGGCCGAGGCGGCGCGCCAGGAGCCATGTCCCCTCGGCCGCCAGGAGCATCTTGAGCGCCAGGAGCGCCAGCAGCAGATCCTGCACCGGCAGCGCGCGCGCCAGCATCGCCAGCGGCGACAGCACGCCCGCCTGGGGGTTGACCCACGGCGAGCTGCCGCCGTCGAGCAGGTCGGACCACAGCGGCAGGCGGCCGGCGCGCAGCGCGTGCCGCACCTCCAGCTCCCAGGGCACGAACTGGTAGAGCGGATCGCCGAGGATCATGTGGCTGACCCGCACCGGCGGCAGGGCGAAGGCCGGCACCGTCTCCTTGAGCGTCGCCGTCGGCGCCAGGAGGTTGTCGGAATCGAAGAGGAACGGCGACAGGAAGACGAGCGGCAGGCCGAGGCCGAGCGCCACCGCGCGCGGCGCGAGGCGCGCGCCCAGGCCGCGCGCCAGGAGCCAGCACAGCCCCTGGCCGGCGGCCAGGAGCAGGCAGATCTTGGCCGGCAGGAGCCCGATCACCGGAGGGGCCCGGCTCAGGAGAAGGCGTTGCCCTCGGCGTCGCCGTGTGCGGCCGGCTCGATGCCGGATTCCAGCGCCTTCACGATCGCCTCGGTGAACTGGCTGGTGCCGGCCTCGCCGCCCAGGTCGCGGGTGAGGACGCGGTCCACCACGATCACCTGGCGCACCGCGGCGCCGACCCGCCGCGCCACCTCGTCCTTGCCCAGGTGGTAGAGCATCAGGATCGCCGTCCGGATGAGCGCCAGGGGATTGGCCAGGTTGCGGCCGGCGATGTCGGGGGCGCTGCCGTGCACCGCCTCGAACACCGCGAAGTCGGTGCCGAGGTTGGCGCCGGGCACCACGCCGAGGCCGCCCACCAGGCCGGCGCAGAGGTCGGAGACGATGTCGCCGTAGAGGTTCTCGAGCAGCAGCACGTCCCACTCCTCGGGGCGGATCACCAGCTGCATGCACATGTTGTCGACGATGCGGTCGTCGGCCTTGATGTCCGGGTACTCGGTCGCCACCCGGCGGAAGCACTCCAGGAACAGCCCGTCGGAGAGCTTCATGATGTTGGCCTTGTGCACCGCGGTGACGCGCTTGCGGCCGTGGCGCCGGGCGTATTCGAAAGCGAAGCGGGAGACGCGGGTGGACGCCTTCTCGGTGATGATCTTGAGGCTCTCGACCACCCCCGGCACCACCACGTGCTCCAGGCCGCTGTACAGGTCCTCGGTGTTCTCGCGCACCACCACGATGTCGACGCCCGCGAAGCGGTGCGGGATGCCGGGCAGCGAGCGCGACGGCCGCAGGTTGGCGTACAGATCGAGCTTCTGCCGCAGCTGCACGTTGATCGACTGGAAACCGCCGCCGACCTGGGTGGTCACCGGACCCTTGAGCGCCACGCGGTTGCGCCGCACCGAGTCGAGGACCGCCGCCGGCAGCGGATCGCCGAACTGGGCGAGCGCCTCGGCGCCGACGATCTGCGGCTCCCACTCGATCTCGGCGCCGGCGGCCTCGAGCACCCGCACCGTGGCCGCCGCCACCTCCGTGCCGATCCCGTCACCGGGGATCAGCGTCACCGTGGTCTTGCTCATCCAGAGTCCCCTCTCCCCGTGGCCGTCGCCCATCCGCGGCGAGCCCGGCGCACCGCACGCCCGGCGGCGGACGCGGCAAACAGGGCTTGTTCCGCCGCCGCCGGGAGCCTGGCCCTAATGCGGATGACCCAGCTCCTCGATCCTGGCCACCACGTCGCGATAGTTGGTGTTGATGCCGTAGACGTCGACGAAGGTCTTGTAGGCGCCGCCGTTGTCGCCCATCGCCAGATAGGCGCAGCCCATGTCGTAGAGCAGCCCGAGGGTGTCCTCCTCGCTGATGCCCTGGGCGTCGAGGCCGCGACGGTACCACTTGATCGCCAGCTCGGGCAGCCCCTTGTCGAGGAAGCAGAGGCCGAGCATCGAGCAGCAGGCCACCAGGTACCGGGGGTCCTTGGCCGAGAGCTGGAACTCGCCGATCGCCTCGTCCAGCAGGCCCATCTCGCGGTAGGCGATGCCGAGGTTGAAGTGGGTGTCGTAGTCGGTCGGCGAAAGGTGCTCGGCGACGCCGCGCTTGAAACCCTCGACGATCTCTTCGAGCGACTGCTCCTGCTGCATGAGCAGATCGCTGCCCTGGAGCTCGTCCGCCTGCGACAGCTCGTGCTCGAGCTCGCCGGCCAGGTCGAAGAAGTCCTCCTCCTCGTCGAACAGGCTGGCGGCGCGGGCGGCGCTCTTGTCCCGCCCGGAGTCCGCCTCGTCGAGCCAGCTCATGCCGCCGGTGTCGTCGAGGCTCTGCTCCGGGGGGGGCGGCGCCAGCGAGGGCATCTTCCGCGGCCGCCCGGCCGCGGTCCGGCCGCGGCGGGTGGCCGCGGC
>JASLEW010000257.1 GCA_030150965.1 Thermoanaerobaculia bacterium
CCTGTGCCCCTCCCACGGCCGGGCAAGGAGGCAGGCACCCGCTCTCCCTGGGCCTCCCCCGAGGGCCGCCCCCGCCCCACCATGTGACACTTCGTAACAGTAGGTGTCGCCTTATCTCGTAAAGGTAGGTGTCGCTTGACATGAGCCACAAGACCAGGTCCTCGGCCTGATTTATTCCTTCACCGAGGACCGGCGCGTGGCGATCGCCTACCCTTGAGACTAGCGCCTTGGCGGCGCGAGGACCAGGACATCGACCGGCGGGCCGGGGAGGAAGGGCGTCGGCCGCCCTTCGACCCAGGCGGCGTGGCCGTCGCCGTAGTGCGGCGACAGCGGATTGCCGCTCTCGCCGACCGGCATGTGGAAGATGCCGGTCTCCTCGTGCCCCGGCGAGACCGCCATGCGCTCCGAGGCGCTGAACGTCTCGCCCACCACCTTGGGCATGTCGAGGTCGCCCGCGAGCGGCACCGCTTTCATGTCCAGCCAGCGGCCGAGGAAGGGCACCGCCATGCCCAGCGGGTGCCGCACCCTCATCGTGTTGCGCTCGCCCCAGGTGCGGTCGGCGAGGCGCGGACCGAGCGCCTCCAGGTGGCGCAGCTCGGCGTCGGCCACCGCCAGGATCTGCGCGTCCCAGCTCGGGTAGCGCGGATCGAGCAGGTGCGCCGGGCGCTCGGTGACCAGCTCCCAGAGCGGCCCCTCGAAGCGCCGCCGCGCCAGGTAGAAGGGCACGCCGGGCACCTCCTTGAGGCCGGTCAGGCTGTCGAACACCTGCTTTTCCAGCTCGTCGCGGAACTCGCGCACGATGCGGTAGGCGACGGAGTCGATCGACGCCCGGCCGGTCCAGGTGCTGGCGAGGAGGCGCCGCATCTCGGCGCGGCGCGGGTCGGCCCTGACCGCCTCGGGAGTGAGGGTCTTGAGCAGCAGGTCGTGCCAATGGGTGAGGAAGATGGCCTGATCGTCGAGCTGGATGGCGAGCATGTCGCGCGGCGTCGCCCGCTCCAGGGCGAGCAGGCGGTCGCGGATCTGGCGGGCGCGCGGCCCGAGGTCGTAGCAGCCGTCGCCGAGGAGCGCCATGCCGGTCGGGCCGACGGCGCGGTTGTTGGCCGACCAGATGCGCCCGGACGGCGGATCGACCACCTTGGGCACCTCGTCCGAGCGCAGCCAGCCGTCCCAACGGTGGGTGCCGTCGGCCCACGAGGTGGGCACCTGGCCGGTGAAGCCGACGCGGCGCGGGATCTGGCCGATGATCGTCCAGCCCACCCGTCCGGAGGAGTCGGCGACGACGAAGTTCTGCGGCGGGATGCCGCTCGCGTGCGCCACCTCGATCGCCTCGTCGATGTTGTGCGCGTTCTCCATGCCGAAGATCTGGAAGTTGGTGGCGGCCGGGTGGTCGGCGGTCCAGGCGATGGCGCGGCGCGGCCGCTTGTGCTCGTCCCAATCGACCACCGGCCCCCAGATGGTGCGCACCACGTCGAACATCTCGTCGGGCTTGCCGCGCACCACGATGCGCTCCGTGGTGTGGGTGAAGCGCTGAGGTCCGGCGGGGGTGCGGTAGACCTCGGGATCCCCGGGATCCAGCTCCAGGTCCACCAGGTCGATGGCGTCGACGAAGCTGTTGGTGAACCCCCAGGCGATCCGCCCGGTGCTGCCGGCGACCAGCAGCGGCGCTCCCGGCAGGGTCACGCCGGTGACCCGGCGCGCCGCGCCGTCGGGGTCCCGCCACGCCCAGGAGGCGCGGTACCAGATGTTCGGGATCTGGATGCCCAGGTGCATGTCGTCGGCGAGCAGCGCGTGGCCATCGGCGGTGTGGCTGCCGGCGACCGCCCAGCTGTTGCTGCCGGTGCGGCCGAAGAGGCTCTCGCCGTCCACCCAGCCCCAGCCCGGCAGCGGCGTCTCCGGCGCGGCGCGGCGGGCGAGGGCGGCGGCCTCGTCCGGCGTGAGCGCCGAGACCGCTCCCGCGGCGGTCCCCGCCCTGGGCCCCCCGGCCTGCCGCCGGTCGAGCACCTCCGGGCCGGGGATCGGCGGCGTCGCGAAGGCGCCTCCTTCGAGCGGCGCGTCCCACTCGCCGCCCGCCGGGTCCACGAAGTCGAAGACCTTCGCCGGCACGTGGTCGTGCACCACGCCCAGGTCGGTCTCCACCCGGGTGCGCCAGTCGTGGAGGTCGAAGTACATGGCGTAGATGACCAGGATGCTGTCGGCGGCCTGCCAGGGGCGCGGCTGGGCACGCAGCAGGATGTACTCGAACGGCTTGTCGCCCAGCGCCTGGAGGCCGGCGTTGACCCCGTCCACGTAGGCGTCGAGCAGCGCGCGCTGCGGCGGCGTGAGCGCCGCCAGCACCTGCGCCGCCAGGGCGCGGCAGCCGTGGCGGCGGCGGTTCTCGTCGTGCATCTGGAGGAACGGCCCGAACAGCTCCGCCAGCTCCCCCGCGGCCTCCCGCCGCAGCAGGTCCATCTGGAAGAAACGGTCCTGCGCGTGCAGGAACCCGATGCCGCGCGCGGTGTCGAGACGGGTCGCGGCGCGCACCGTAGGCACGCCCAGGGCGTCGCGCTCGATGGTGACCGGCGCGCCCAGCCCCGCCATCGTCACCTCGCCGCGCAGCCGCGGCAGGCTCGCCGCGATCCGGTGATGCAGCCAGAGGCCACCGGCCACCACCGCCAGCACGATCAGGCCGAGGAGGACGAGCAGCGCCCGGCCGATGCGGCGCCCCCACCGCCGCGGACGGCGGGCGCCGGGGGCGGGTGCGGGGGATGCGGCGGGCGCGGCGGTCGTCATCTCGGCTCTCCCACCCCCTGAAGGCGCTGGAGCTTGCGCCGGCGGCGCTCGCCGCGCTCGCGCGTCGTGTCGTACCCCTGGGCCGGGCCGCTGTGCAGCAGCACCCGGGCCAGGGCGCGCACCGTCGGCCCCTCGTACAGGCTGACGGTCGGGATCGGCTGGTGCAGCCAGTCCTTGAGCAGGGCGATGATCCTCACCCCGGCGATCGAGGTGCCGCCCAGCTCGAAGAAGTTGTCGTCCACCCCCACCTGCTCGATCCCCAGCTCCTCCTGCCAGACGGCGGCGATCGCCGCCTCCAGCGGATTGCCCGGCGGCGTGTAGGGGCTGGCCAGCGCCGGGCGCGCGCGCGGCGGCTCCGGCGCCATCTGCGTCCTCTGCGGCATCGGCGGAGGTGGCGGCACGAGCTCGCCAACCGCCGCGGCATCCAGCAGCGCCAGGACCGTCGCGCCGTCGGCCAGCGCCGCGGGCAGGCGCTTGAGCGCCAGGGCGAAGGCGCCGCCACCGGCCAATGCCTCGCCGGCCAGGGCCAGATCGCACTCCCCGCCATGCAGGCTGCGGCAGGCGCGCTCGACCGCCGCCAACGGCGGGCCGTCCAGAACGGCCGCGGGGCCGCTCAGGCCCAGCTCGGCGGCGAGGGCCGCCGCAGCATCGCTGGTTTCGGAGCCAGCGGCGTCAGAAGCGCCAGAGGCACCAGCGGCGCCAGAGGCACCAGCAGCGTCAGAGGCACCGGCAGCACCAGCAGCGCCAGCGGCACCGGCAGCGTCAGCGGCGTCAGCGGCGCCGTCGCCTTGCCGTGCGCCGGAGAAGGCGCCGCCGGCGGCTGCCGCCCCTTGCAGCCCGGACTTGCGCAGGAAGAGCCCGGTGCGGTCGCACCAGGCGAGGCCCTGGAGCAGCTCGGCGGCGCAGTCGCGCAGGAGGCGCGCAGCGTCCGCCGGACCGGCGGCCTCGCCGCGATCATCGGAGGGCGCGGAGGGAGCAGCCGGCGCGGTGGGCGTAGGCAGCGCGGACGGCGCGGCGGCGCCGCCGCCAGCCAACCCGCGCCAGAGGTCTTCGAGCGTCGCCCCGCCGGTGCGCTGTCCGGCGAGGCCGATGACGGCAGTGACGTTCGCCACGTTGCTTCTCCCGAGGATGAGTGCGTTCCGTCGTCGATGCGGAGGTGCGCCGCGCTCAGCCGTCCTTGCGGAGCTGCCAGATGCGGTAGCTGAGGCGGCCCTCCTGCAGGTCGCGGTAGGGCTTCGAGCCCGGCATGGCGAGGAAGAACTCCATCACCTCCCTGCCCTCCGGGGCGTCGTGGACCTCCAGGTTGCGCGCCGCGTGCGCCTCCAGCGAGCGCAGCACGTTGGGCGTGATGTCCTGGTCGCGCTCCAGGGCGAGGCCGAGGCCGCGCAGGCAGCTGCCGTAGCTCTCCAGGTGCTCGACCGGCATCAGGTCGGTGTACAGGAAGCGTCCGCCCGGGCCGAGCACGCGGTGGACCTCGCGGTAGAAGGCATAGATGTCGGGATAGAGGCACGAGGACTCGACGTTCAGCACCACGTCGAAGAAGCCGTCGAGGAACGGCAGCCGCTCCGACTCGCCGGCGACGAAGTGGGCCGCCGGGTTGGTGATCCGCCGGCGGCAGAACCGCACCGCGCTGGTCGAGAGGTCCAGCCCCCAGATCTCGCCGGGCGCGAAGAACCGCTCGACGGTGAGGATGGTGCCGCCGCGGCCGCAGCCGACGTCGAGGAGGTCACGGCCGCCCAGGTCGCAGTCGCCGATCAGCTCCAGCACCAGGTCGACGCGGTTGCGGTTGGGCCAGTGCGGCGGCAGCTCGAAGCGCGCCGCGCGCGGGCCGCCGTCCGGCAGGTAGCCGAAATTGAAGAACACGGCGTCATCGGCATAGATCGAGTCGCTGAGCGAGTCGTTGATGCGGTCGTAGAAGGACTGGACGCGCAGCTTCTTCTTCTGCGCCGCGGACACCGGCACCGGAGCGTCCGGCTCGCGGCCAGAGAACAGCTCCTCCAGGTTGTCGGCGGGTTCGTTGACCGTCATGGTGTTTCGATCGCCCGCGGGGCCGGCCGGATCCTACCTGGCGGTCTGCGTCTGCTGGTAGAGGACGTTGAGCCAACGGCCGCCGCGCCTCATGTAGAGCGAGCTGACCCACACCGGGCTGGGCACCGGCTTGCCGCCGCAGGTGGTGTCCTGCGCGGCGTGATAGGTCAGCAGCGCCGTGTCGGTGTCGAGCACGGCCAGCTTGAAGTCGCCGACGGTGTAGCTCTTCACGTTGCAGACCGGGGAGGCGACCCCGGCGACGACGGTGGCCTTGTCGGTGCGGCCGCCGAAGCCCATCTCGATGTGATCGTCGGAGAGGAAGCCGCTGAAGAACCTGCCGTCGTGGTTCTTCCACGCCTCCCAGGATTGCTTTTCGAGCGTTACGAGCTGGTCCTGGAGAGCTCCGTCAGCGGCGGGAGCCGGCTGCGCCGCGGTGACGGATGCAAGAGCGAAAATGGCGAGTGCCAGGACGAAAACCCGCATCTTGAAGCCCCCCGAGGGTATCGATCGTTGAAGGACCCGTGCCCCTTGGCCTTGGTGCCTTGCGCTCTCCGCCGCCCTCGTGCGTGCCCGTCACTCTATGCTGCCCCTGGAATCGCGGTCAATGCGGAACGCGCCGCGCGCGCCGCGCGCGCCGGCACGGCCCGGGCGGCTGACCGGCGGCAACGGATCCGGTAAAATGACGCAACCCCGCACCCCGCGGAGCGAGCCTGCACGTGGAGACCGGCGCTTGACGACCTCTCCCGATGTCGCCGTCCTGCTTCACGCCGCGCGCGGCGGCGAGCCGGGAGCTGCCGACGCCCTCTTTTCATTGCTATACAATGATCTGAAACGCCTGGCCCATGCCCAGCTGCTGCGCGGCCGCGGCGGCGACGAGACGCTGGCGACCACCGCCCTGGTGCACGAGACCTACCTGCGCCTGGTCGAGCCGGCGGGGCTCGCGGCCGAGGACCGGGCGCATTTCTTCAACCTGGCGGCGCGCGTCATGCGGCACGTGGTGATCGATTCGGCGCGGCGGCGCGCCGCCGCCAAGCGCGGCCGGGCGCTGCGCGTGTCCTGGCCGGAGGGCTTCGAGCCGGCGGTGGAAGACCAGCAGATGGGCGCCTCCGTCCTGGCGCTGGACGCGGCGCTGGAGCGCCTGGAGCGCGAGAGCCCGCGCCTCGCCAAGCTCATCGAGCTGCGCTTCTTCGGCGGCCTGCCGCTCGAGGAGATCGCCGTGCTGCTCGCGGTCAGCGACCGCACGCTCAAGCGCGACTGGCGCCGCGCCCGCGCCTTCCTCCTCGCCGAGCTGGCCTGATGTCCCGAATCAGCGCCCGCCGACTCATGACGCGACTCTCTGCTTCGGGACACTGACCCGATGGCCGCGGAGCCGCTCGCCGGCTGGGAGGAGCTGTTCGACGAGCTCGTCGAGCT
>JASLEW010000365.1 GCA_030150965.1 Thermoanaerobaculia bacterium
GCCGGCCGCTCCCGGCGCGCCGCGGACCGCCGCCAGGGCCGCGGCGTGGCCGCCGTGGAGGCCCGGCAGGACACCCAGCGAATGGCCGGCGAGCACCAGGGCGGCGATCATCGCCGTGTTCCACAGGACGGGCGCGAAGTAGGCGAGGAAGAACCGGCGGTGGCTGTTGAGCACCCCGAGCGCCCAGACCGAGAGCACCAGGCAACCGGTCATGGGAAAGAGCACGCGCACCGCCGCGACCGCCAGGGCGAAGCGGTCCACCGCCGCCCGTCCCGCCGCCACCGCCGCCGCGTCGGCCAGGAAGCCGGGAGCGAGCAGCGCGACGAGCGGACGGGCCAGCAGGATGCCGGCCAGGGCCAGCCCCGCGGCCGCCGCCAGCAGCAGGCCGAAGATCGCCCCGGCGAAGCGCCCCGCCTCCTCGCGGCGTCCGGCGTCCACCAGCCGGCTGTAGAGCGGGATGAAGGCGGCGGAGAGCGTGCCCTCGCCGAGCAGGTTCTGCAGCGCGTTGGGCACGCGCAGCGCCGCGGTGAGCGCGTCGGCGTGCGGCCCGACGCCGAAGAAGAAGGCCACCGCCTGCTCGCGCACCAGCCCGGCGAGCCGGCTCAGCAGGATGCCCGCGCCGACGCTCGCCGCCCCGCCGCGGCGCCCCGGCTGCAAGGGCGCCAAGGGTCCGGAACCGGCTCGGGCGCTTGCCGGATCGGCCGGAACGCCGGCTTGAGGGTCTGGGCTCAGGAGATCGCCAGGTCGGAGAGGGTCTTGCCGCTCTCCAGCGCGTCGGTCAACCACTGCGGACGCTTGCCGCGGCCGGACCAGGTCAGGTTGGGGTCGTCCGGATTGCGGTAGCGGGCCTCGACCGCCGGGAGCGCGGCGCGGGCGCCGGCCTTGGCGCGGGCGCCGAACAGCTCCTCCGGCGTCTTGCCGATCTGCGCCGTCAGCTCGCGCACCTGGGCGATGATCTCGGCCTCCTTCTCCTGCCGCTTCTGCTCCAGGGCGGCGGCGGCTTCCTGGATGGCCGCCTCCAGCTCCTCGATGGACATCTTGCCAAATTCCTGCAATGCACCCTTCGCCATACGATCCATCCTCCGTGGAAAAAATACCGGCGAGAGACTATCACCCGGCCGCCCGGCTCAACGGGCGGGGAGAGCGTGCCAGTTGAGCAGCAGGTTGTAGACCAGGCGGCGGTCGGCCGGGCCGCCGCCCGGGTCGAACGGATCGAAGGCGAAGGCCACCACATGGCCCCTGCCGAGCGCCAGGTCGACGACCGCCGGCCGCCCCTCCAGGGCCGCGACGCCGGCCGCGCCGCCGCCGAGCAGCAGGCGGCCGTCGGTCTCGCCCAGCGGCCGCGGGCGCGGGAGGACCGCAGGGCCATGATCCGCCGCTGCCGCGCCGCGCCCCGCCACCGCGGCCTTCTCATCCGGCGGACCAGCCACCGCGTCGGCGTCACCGGACGGAGCGCCGGCGGCCTCCTCCTCGCCGGCCTGCGCATTCGCCGCGCCGGGAGGGTGGCCGGGCCGTGCGGCCGGGCCGCCGATGTCCTCCTCCTCGATGCCCGGACCGCCCGGAGCCTGCCGCTCGCCCGGGGACGCGTCCGGCCCGGGACCGCCGCCGCCGGCAGCGGACCGGCCGGCTCCGAAGCGCAGCACCGCCCGGCCGCGCGCCGCCGGCGCCAGGACCAGCAGCGGGCCACCGCGGCGGAGCACCTGGGTGACCACCGGATAGCCGTAGGCCAGGGGGTGCTCGGGCCAGGTGAAGCGGGCGCGCAGCTCGGCGGCCGTCCCGGCCCCGGGCGGCGGCGGTTCCGGCGCCACGTCCGCTCCGCTAGCCGCGGGCGTCTTCGACACGCCCGCGCCACCGGTAGGTTCGCCACCAGAAGTAGGAACCAACACCAGCCCCTCGGCCGGATCCGCCTCGACCGAGAGCCCCGGCGCCAAGCCCGCGCCGGCCGCCAGGACCGAGGAGCCGCCGAGCGTCACCAGCACACCGCCGCCCGCGACGAAGCGCCGCAGGGCGAGAAGACCCGGCTCGTCCCCCTCCGCGGCCGAGGTCTCCGCTCCGGTCTGCGGCGGCGGGCCGCCGCCCGGTCCGCGCCCGGCGCCCGCGGCGGCGGCGTCGAGCTCGCCCGCGGGATTGGCGATGCCGCCGGCGCCGATCGAAGGCCCTCCCCCCGCACCGCCGCCGGCCGGGTGGGCCGCCGCGCCATCCTCACGGCCGGAGCTGGGAACGGCCGCTCCGCCTGGGCCGGCCGTGGCGCCGGGCACGTGCGCACCACCCAGGCCGGCCGCGGCGTCGGGGGTGCCGTCGGGCACGCCGTGGCTGGGGAACTCCGGCGTGCGGGTGTAGGCGAGCGGCGACCAGCGCGCGCCGCGGCCGAGCAGCTCACGGCGCCAGTCCGCACCGTTGCCGGCGCCGGCGAGGAGGACGAGGTCGAAGCGCTCGCGCAGGTCGCCGGCGCGCAGGTCGTCGCCGCTGATCAGGGTGTACGGGAGATGCTCCTGATCGAGGGCGTGGCGCGCCCAGGCCGAGGGCTCGGTGCCGGTCCAGCCGTGCAGCAGCGCCAGGCGCGGCAGGTGCACCACGTGACGCGCCACGTCCGGCAGCGCCGCGCTTGCCTGGAAACGCAGGCCGAGCGCGGCGGCCACCTCCGCCACCCTGGCGCGCGGCGCCTGCACGATCCAGCTCCCCGGCGGGTAGGACACCCCGCCGCTGCTGAACGAGGTCTCCACCGCATCGATCTGATACGAGCCGAGCGCCAGGCGGGCCGCCAGGAGCGACGCCTGGCCGGTGTCGCGCAGCAGGAACACCTCGTCGCCCGGCGGCGCCGCGCCGGCGCCCTCTCCCGCGGTGGGTGCCGCGCCCTCGGCCTCCGCGGCTCCCGCCCCGGGCTCGCCCGCCGTTGCCGGCGCCGCTGGCGCCGCCGTCGCCTGAGCCGGAGAGGCCCCCTCGTCGATGCCGCCGGCGAGAGGATCGGGCGCCGTGATCTCGGTCATCGGCGCGTCGAGCACGGCACGGTCGCCGATGGGCACCCCCTCGACGTCGTAGAGATATGTCCAGGGCACCGGGCGGACGTCGCCGGCCGCCTGCCGCGGTCCTCCGCCGGCACCCTCGGCCCCCGGCTGTGCCGCTTCACCCGCGGCACCGGCGGCTCCCGGCTCGGCCGATCCGTCCCTGGCGCCGGCCGCCGGCGCCGCCCCCTCCCTCCGGCCGGCCGCGCCGCCGGTCCCCGTCCCCGCCAGGTAGCGCAGCGCCGCCTCGCGGTACGGCTGATCGAGCCGCACGACGTAGCTGCCGGCCGGGTAGCTCCGGCCGCCGGCCGCGAGGTCCGCGCTCAGCCGGTCCACCTCGATGCGCTGCGCCAGGAGCCGCCGCACCAGGGCCGCCAGGC
>JASLEW010000294.1 GCA_030150965.1 Thermoanaerobaculia bacterium
CCATGGCTGCCGCGTCGCCGGGCGGAGGGCATGGCTACCGGCGCTTCCAGCGCGCTCCCTGGGGGGTGTCCTCGACCACGATGCCGCGCGCGCCCAGCTCGCCGCGCAGCCGGTCGGCGGCGGCGAAGTCGCGCCGCCGGCGGGCCTCGTCGCGCTCCCGCACCAGGCGTTCGATCTCCGCGGTCTCGGCGTCCGCCGCCGCGGCCAGCCAGGCCGCCGCATCCAAGACCCCCAGCACCTGGTCGGCCTCCGCCAGGGCCGCCTCGATCGCCTCCCGGTCGCCCGCGACCAGACGGCTCTTCTCGATCGCGACGTTGACCTCCTTGACGAAGACGAAGAGCGCGGCCAGGGCCGCCGAAACGTTGAGGTCGTCCGCCAGGCCGGCGGCGAAGTCGCGGCGCAGGGCGGCGATGGCCGCCGCGGCCGGCGGCGGCGAGGGGTCGGCCAGGGCGGGCAGCTCCGGGTGCTCGACGGCGTGGCGCAGGCGGAAGCGCATCTCGTCGAGGCGGCGCAGGGCGCCGGCCGCGCCGTCGAGCGCCTCGAAGGTGAAGTTGAGCTTCTGGCGGTAGTGCACCGACAGGAACAGGTAGCGCAGGGCGCGCGGCGAGAGGCCCCGCGCCAGGAGGTCCTTGAGCGTGTACTGGTTGCCCAGCGACTTCGACATCTTCTGGCCGCCCACGATCAGGTGCTCGGTGTGCAGCCAGGTGTGGACGAACGGCTTGCCGGTCGCCGACTCGCTCTGCGCGATCTCGTTCTCGTGGTGCGGGAAGATGAGATCGACGCCGCCGCAGTGCAGGTCGAACGTCTCGCCCAGGTAGCGCATGCTCATCGCCGAGCACTCGATGTGCCACCCCGGGCGCCCCGGGCCCCAGGGGGAGTCCCACGCCGGCTCCCCCGGCTTGACCGCCTTCCACAGCACGAAGTCGCGCACGTCCTCCTTGCCGTACTCGTCGCTCGCCACGCGCTCGCCGCGCCGCACCTGGCTGAGGTCGAAGCCGGACAGGCGGCCGTAGCCGGGATCGCGGGCGATGCTGAAGAAGACCGACCCGTCGCTGACGTAGGCGAAGCCGCGCTCCACCAGCCGCTCCACCAGCGCCACGATGTCGGCGATGTGATCGGTCGCCCGCGGATAGCGCTCCACCCGCTCGATGTGCAGCGCGTCGAGATCGGCGAAGAAGGAGCGCACGAAGGGCTCGGTGTACTCGGCGAGCGAGATGCCGGCGGCGTGCGCGCCCTGGATGGTCTTGTCGTCCACGTCGGTCAGGTTCATCACCTGCGTGACCTGGTGGCCGAGGTAGCGCAGCGCCCGCCGCAGCAGGTCCTGGACCAGGAAGGTGCGCAGGTTGCCGATGTGGATGTCGTTGTAGACCGTCGGGCCGCAGGCGTAGATGCGCACCTGGCCGGGCGCCAGCGGCACCAGGGGCGCGAGCTGGCGCCCGAGGGTGTTGTACAGCACGAGCCGCGGCATCGCCGTGTCCTGCCGAGCGGGGCTCAATGGATGGGCGCCGCGGCGGCGCCGGCGACGAGGTTCACCTGCACGGTGCCGCCGTTCCAGCTCACCGGCGCGATCGGGTTGCCGTTGGCGTCGGCCGCCTCGTCGTGGGCGAAGGCGAGCGTGCCCGAGCCGCTGGCGACGGCGGTGAACTGGAGGGTGAGGAGCGTGCCGGCGGCGCTGGTGCCGCCGACGGTCCCCAGGCGGGAGAGGCCGACGATCAGCGTGCCGGGCGGCGACTCGACCACCTGGAAGTTGGTGGGGACGGAGCCGC
Source organism: Thermoanaerobaculia bacterium (assembly GCA_030150965.1). Classification (GTDB taxonomy): domain Bacteria; phylum Acidobacteriota; class Thermoanaerobaculia; order Multivoradales; family UBA5704; genus JASLEW01. The sequence goes on from JASLEW010000294.1 coordinate 1,767, forward strand.
CGGCGTTGAGCAGCGTGCCCTCGACGCCGCCGGCGAAGTGCAGGACCGCGCTGGGGTAGGTGAGATGGAAACCCACGCCGTAGAGCCCGGTGAGGCCGCTCGAGTTGACCGCCAGCACCAGGGTGTTGCCCTGGCTGCCGCTCGCGGTGGCGAGCGAGATGCCGCTGCCGCTCCCCGACGGGGTGAAGGTGATCCCCATCTGAGGGGGGGGCGGCGCGGTCGGGCCGGACCCGCCGCTGCCGCCGCCGCCGCAGGCGGCCACAATCGGGGCCAGGCAGAGGACCACCAGAAGCAACGCTGCATCACGCTTCACGCGTGCACCTCCTCGCGCTCCGCCGCCAGCTTGCGCAGCTGGCGGCGCACCCGCTCCCGCCGCAGGCCGCGCAGATGATCGGTGAACAGGATGCCGTCGAGGTGATCCACCTCGTGGCAGATGGCTCGCGCCAGCCAGTCCTCGGCGCTCAGCTCGAACGGCTTGCCGTTCAGATCGACGGCCCGCACCGTGATGCGGGTCGGCCGCTCGATCTTCTCGGTGATGCCGGGCAGCGACAGGCACCCCTCCACGTCGGTCTCCGCGCCCTCGCGCTGCACGATCTCGGGATCGACGAAGACATGCAGCTGCGCCGGATCCTCCCCCACCGACAGGTCGACGATCGCCAGCCGCACCTCGGCCCCCACCTGCGGCGCCGCCAGGCCGATGCCGGGCGCCGCCACCATGGTCTCGATCATGTTGCTGGCCAGGCGCGCCAGCCCGGGGCCGATCTCGGTGCCCGGCCGGGTCCTCACCCGCAGCACCGGATCGGGATAGATGCGGATGGGCAGGATGGCCATTCAGCCGCCGCTCCGCAGGGACCTCACGCTGGCCGCCACGGCGCGGTCCTGATGCTGCCCGCGCAGCTGCTCGAGGAAGCCGCGCGGATCGGCGTTGCC
>JASLEW010000324.1 GCA_030150965.1 Thermoanaerobaculia bacterium
GCAGTGCTGGCGGCCGGGAACGGAGGGACACCGCCGGGACCAGCCGCGGGGGGCCGAGTACGATCGGCGGCCTCGAACGCCCATCGCCGCGCGCACCGCGGCGGCGGCGGCGCCGCCAGCGACTGCCGCCAGCCGCCGCCAACCGCCGGCGGCGCCGCCGCCGCCGCGGTGCGCGCGGCGATGGGCGTTCGAGGCCGCCGATCGTACTCGGCCCCCCGCGGCTGGTCCCGGCGGTGTCCCTCCGTTCCCGGCCGCCAGCACTGCGCTACATGAACGCGTCCGCCCGGTGGGCTGGCAGGGCCAACCGCGGCGCTCGCCCGCGGAGGGGCCGTGCAGCCGGCGATCCTGATCCTCTGCCCCACGTACTCCGACGTCACCACCGAGGAAGTGCTGGATTGGCTGGCGTCTTCCGGCGCCGCCTGGGCGCGCCTCAACGGCGCCGACATCGACGGCGGGGCGGCGCTCTCGATCGAGCTCGGCGGCGGCGGCGAGCGCTGCCGGCTGCGCCATGAGGGCGGCGAGATCGAGCCCGGCGGGGTGGCGGCGGTGTGGTACCGCGGCGGCGTCCGCGAATGGCGGCACGAGGGGCTGCCTTTGGTCACCGATCCCTCGCCTTACGGCGCGCGCCTGCAATACGACATCCGCCTGCACCTGACGCGCGAGAGCCGCAAGCTCGCCGAGCACCTGCTGTCCTGCTTCGGCGGCCGGCCCTGGCTGGGCTCGCCGGAGCGGGTGTCGCCCAACAAGCCGGCGGTGCTGCGCGCCGCCGCACGCGCCGGCCTGGCGGTGCCCGAGACGCTGATCACCACCGAGAAGGCGGCGCTGCTGGAGTTCGCCGCGCGGCAGGGCGAGGTCGTGGCGAAGCCGATCGCCGAGACCATCATGCTCACCGGCGGCGGCGCCACGCACGTCTTCTACACCTCGGTGGTGCCGGCAGGGCTGATGGCGGAGCTTCCCGAGAGCTTTCCCGCCACCCTCTTCCAGCGGCGGCTGGCCAAGGAGTACGAGCTCCGCGTCTTCTACCTCGACGGCGAGTGCCACGCCATGGCGATCTTCTCGCAGCGCGATCCGCAGACCGCGGTGGACTTCCGGCGCTACAACCACGCGCGCCCGAACCGCTCCGTGCCCTACGTCCTGGACGAGGCGACCGCCGCGGGCATCCGGGCCCTGATGGAGGGCCTCGGCCTCGACACCGGATCGCTCGACCTGGTGCGCACGCCGGAGGGGCGTGACGTCTTCCTCGAGGTCAACCCGGTCGGGCAGTTCGGCATGGTCTCGCACCCCTGCAATTACCACCTGGAGCGCCGCGTGGCCGAGCGGCTGCTGCAAAGGGCCGCCGGTGGACCGCGCGCCTGAGCCGGCCAGCCGCCCGGAGGATGCGCCGGAGGCCGCGGGCCGGCAGCGGGAGGGCGAGCAGCTCCTCGACCTGCTGACCGCCGAGGGCCGCGCCGCCGTGCCGGTCTTCTACCGGCTTTTCGACCGGCGCCCGCCGCGCAGCGGCGTGCCGCACCGGGTGGCGGAGAGCGCGTGGTATCACGCGCCGAGCTTCTCCTGCTTCTCGTTTCACAAGCCGATCTCCCGCACCCGCTCGTACGACGGCGCCGAACGCCGCGCGACCCACGCCGAGCCCGCCGGGCCCGCGTCCGGCGGCTCGTCCGAGCCCGCGTCCGGCGCGGCGGCCGAGCACCTGCCGTTCGTGCTCTTCGCCTGCTGCGTGCCGGTGCGCGGCGCCCGCCGCAGCTTGATCTGCGACCTCCAGCGCAACGCCTACCACCTGATCCCCAACGGCCTGTACGAGATCCTCGCCGAGCACCGCGGCAGGACGCCGGCCGAGGTCAAGACTCTCTACGACCACCAGGCCGACGCCGCGATCGACGGCTACTTCGCCTTCCTGCTGCAGAACGAGCTGGGCTTTTCGACCGCCGAGCCGGAGCGCTTTCCTCCCCTCGCCCTGGACTACCAGGTGCCGTCGCGCATCACCAACGCCATCATCGACGTGGACGCCGCCTCCGCTCACGATTTCGCCGACATCTTCCGCCAGCTCGACGACCTCGGCTGCGTGGCGGTCGAGCTGCGCTTCTGGGCGCCGCGCCGGCTCGACGAGGTGCGCGCGGCGCTCGCGCCCACGCGCGGCGGGCGGCTGCGGGCGATCGACCTGCTGCTCGCGCACACCGCGGAGCTCGACAGCCCGGCGCTGGAAGGCCTGGTCGCCGACCACCGGCGCCTCAACGCCATCCTCGTCCACTCGGCGCCGGAGGCGCGCGAGCTCACCCTGGAGGGCAACGTCGAGGTGCGCTTCCTGCGCCAGGTGATCGATTCCCCCTCCTGCTGCGGCCAGGTCCACCCGCGCCACTTCGTCATCGACCTGGATGCGGTGAGCGAGGCGCGGCAGCACAACTCCTGCCTCAACCGCAAGATCGCGATCGACGCGCAGGGCGGGATCCGCAACTGCCCGTCGCTGCCGCGCTCCTACGGCAACGTCCGCGACACCTCGCTCCATGCCGCCCTGGCGCAGCGCGACTTCACCGCCCTGTGGGCGGTCAACAAGGATCAGATCGAGGTCTGCAAGGACTGCGAGTTCCGCCTCATCTGCACCGATTGCCGGGCCTATCTGACCGACGCCGACAATCGTTTTGCCAAGCCGGCGAAGTGCGGCTACGACCCGTACACCGCGGCTTGGAACCCGCCGCCCGGCGGATCGCCGGCGGGCGCCGGCGATCCGCCGGGCGGCGGGTTCCAAGCCGCGGTGTACGGGTCGTAGCCGCACTTCGCCGGCTTGGCAAAACGATTGTCGGCGTCGGTCAGATAGGCCCGGCAATCGGTGCAG
>JASLEW010000337.1 GCA_030150965.1 Thermoanaerobaculia bacterium
CCTGTGCCCCTCCCACGGCCGGGCAAGGAGGCAGGCACCCGCTCTCCCTGGGCCTCCCCCGAGGGCCGCCCCCGCCCCACCATGTGACACTTCGTAACAGTAGGTGTCGCCTTATCTCGTAAAGGTAGGTGTCGCTTGACACGCGCCACCCTGCTTGCAGGGAGAGAAGCTGCCCTCGATGCCAGGAGTCTTGACCTTGAGCGTCCAGCAGCCGAAGGCGCGCAGATCGCTCTGAATGACCGAAAGTGCCGAGGCTACGATTCTTGCCATCAGGGAACCGGCTGGAGGCGGTTGCGGCCTCGCCGGCGCCATCGGCGGCCCCGCCGCCGGTGCCCGCGGGCCCGGGGCGGAAAGCTCGGGCTTGGCCGGCGCACGCTGCGCGAGCGTGACTCGCCCCTGAAGCAGCAGTTCGTTGGACATCTTGCCGATGAGTCCAGCCATCTGCGCCGCATTCATGGACCCGAGAGCAATATCGCCGTCGTCGTGGATGTGCTCGGTGGGCTCCGGGTAGGTGAGGAAGAATGCGATGAACGGCCCTTCGCTTGGCAGAAGGTGCAAGGCCTTGCAGAACCGCGCGCTGCGCTCCACGTCCACCTTGTCTGCGAAGTGCTCGGCGGTGACCGCCGTGCCTGGCTTGGAGAACCACACCGTGGCGTTCTCGTCGCCGATCGCCCTGCCCAGACCGTGGAATCGTTGATAAAGATCCTGCAGATTCCTGTTCTTCTCTGGGGTCAACCAATCCGGGTTGCAGACCAGGAACAGCGTCCAGCTCTTATAGGGGTCACGCGGTATCGCTTGCTCAGGAGTGCCACCACCGCCGCTGCCGCCAAGAACGTCGACCGGCCTGTGAGCGGTGGGCTTGCGGCCGAGCGATGCGCTGACGAGAGAGACTGGCAGGATCAGCAGCACCAGCGCCCAGGAGAGCGACCTGGCCGTGGTCGCGAATCGAGGGCCAACGGCGTGGCGGACCAATGTTCCCTCCTTCCATCCTTCGGTTTGGGCTGCGTTCTATAGCAGGTACCATACAGATTTCGAGCAGTGTTACGCAAGAGCACCGGCGCTGCCGGACGCGACTCGACCAGCTGTAAGCGCTGGTGGCGATCACCGCGCCGCCCAGCTCGCCGCCTGCCGCCCCGCCGCCGCCCAATCATCGACAAGTTTGGATATTGCAGTTTGACTCCACCGCCCGCCCTGCCTACGATGAGCTGCGGCAATTCGTTGTCCCGTGGCTCACCCATTCGGGCCGATCGTCACGTTCAGGCAGGAGATGAACACGCGATTCCCTGAAGAGCACGCCGCTGTTGGCGAGGTGGCAGGCGCTCAGGTCGTGGCGAAGGCTGGAGACGGCAGCAAGTTGCTGGAAAAGCTGGCGAAAGCGGGGAAGTCGCTGTCGCGGCTGGCGGTGGCGATCGGTCACGAGCGGCTCTGCCGGCGCCGCCACCGCGCAGCGGGCGCTGGCGGTCGGAGAGGGTGTTGGCTGCCGGGCCGCCAGGTCGAGGTCGGCCTCCAGGCAGAGGACGGCGGCCCGCTCCTGCGCCTCGCCGCGGCCGGTGTCGTGCGCCAGCGGCCTGCTCAGGCCGGCACCAAGCCACAGGCGACGGACCGAGCCGAGGCGAACCTGGAGGCCCGGGGCCTGCGTCGTGTAGACTCGCCGCTGAGAGCGAGGACATCGTGGCTCGACACATCCCCATTCCGCCTCCCGGCTTCGACGACCTCACCGTCGACGAGCAGCTCGACTACGTGCAGACTCTCTGGCAGCGGATCGCCACCAACCCCGAGCAGGTCGCCGTCCCGGATTGGCATCAGCGCCTGGTCGAGTCCCGGCTGGAGGCCCACCGCCTCCGTCCCGACACCGCGGTGCCCTGGGAGCAGGCGCAGAGCGCCATCGCGGAGAAAGTGCAGGACTTCCGCTCCCGGCGGAGATGAGGCCGCGCCTGCTCATCAGGCCGGAGGCGCAGGCCGATGTCGAGGAAGCCGCCCTCTGGTACGAGGCTCAGCGCCCGGGCCTGGGCGACACCTTTTCCACCTCTGTCTCGGACCTGATCCAGCGGCTTGCCGTCACCCCTCTGCAGTTTCCGCTCGCCATCCCGCCCGTTCGCCGAGGATTTCTCGATCGGTTCCCCTACGGGGTCTACTACCTGGTCGAAGAGGACGCCGTGGTGATCGTTGCCGTCGTCCACCAGCGCCGCGACCCGGAAGTCTGGAAGCGGCGCCTCTGATCCCTGCCAGTCTCCTGCGCCCATAGGGCGTTGCCCGAAGCCGCCGCGGCGGCGAACCCGACGGCCCGAGCCGGCTCAAGCTCACCGTCGCTCTGCCGTGGCAGGCGGAAGCCACCTGCGGCTGGTTCCCTCCTCCTGGAGGACCGACCCGTAGCTGCCTCCATTGCCGCGCTCACGGCGGACTGGCGGGCGCCTTCGGTCTCGCCGTGCTGCCCGCGGCGAGTGCCGCCGCCCCTCCGGCGTCGCCGTCGGTCGGCGCCGCCGCGCGCCCCGCCGCCGCCGCCCCGCC
>JASLEW010000338.1 GCA_030150965.1 Thermoanaerobaculia bacterium
GACGGGTGGCGCCGCGGCGGCGGAGACGGTCAAGCCGCGCAGCGAGCCGGCGGCGCCGGCGGCCACCTCGCGTTCCGCCGCTGCCGTCCCGCCGCCGGGGCCGGTCACCCAGCATGAGCCTGCCGCCGGAAGCGGGTCCGCGGTGGTGCCCGGCGCGTCGGCCACCGCCAGCGCGCCGCCTTCGGCACCGCCTTCGGCGCCCGCCGCCGCGCCGCAGATCCAGGTCGGCGACCTGGTGCAGCCCGGGCCGGGCGTTGTCCTGCCCAAGCCCCTCGGCCAGCCCGAGCCGCGCTATCCTCCCGCGGCCAAGCGGATGAACCAGCGCGCCGAGGTGGTGGTGCGGGTGCTGGTCGACGAGCACGGCCGCGTGGTGCAGGCCGAGCGGGTGGGCAGTCCGGCGGGCCTGGGGTTCGACGAGGCGGCCCTCGAGGCCGCCCGGCGCACGACCTACGCGCCGGCCACCAAGGATGGCGTGCGGGTGAAGATCTGGTACACGATGAAGATCAACTTCGTGCCGGAGCGCTGAACCGGGGGCAGGGGCTGGTCCACGGGTGGGCGGGCGGGGCGCGCTTCGGGCACCGCTGCCCTTCCCCCCCCGCGGGAGGGAAGGGCGTGGGAGCCCGGGATCAGAGGTCGGCGGCCTTGAGGCTGGCCACCAGCTGCTCGATGCAGGGCTTCATCACCTTGTCGAACATCCGGTCGTCGTGCACGCCGCCGCCGAAGCCGCCGACGGAGACGCTGGAGCTGGTCTCCTCCTTGCGGGCCTCGTCGGCCCACACGATCTCGCCGGTCGAGACGTTGATCAGCCGCGCGTTGAGGGCGGCGACGAAGCTGCGCTTGTGCACGCCGAAGCTCGGCAGGGCGCCGATGCCCGGGCCGTGGGCGTTGGTGTCGGTATTGCCGAACTCGGTGACCGCTCCGGTGAGCATGTAGTTGACGCCCAGGAGCTTGCCGATGCGCATCGCGGTCTTGGGATCGACGTCGCCGCCCAGGGTCAGGCCCTTCTCCTCCATGATCGAGTTGATCTTCTCGCGCTCGACCACCACGAACTTGCGGCTCTTGACCAGCTCGGTGACGAAGACGTCCTGGGCCGCGTTGGCCCCGTTCTGGTTCCACCATTGGTTGTTGGCCTTGTTGGTGAACTCCAGCACGGCGATGCGCGGCTTGGTGCTGGGGCTCTGCGCCAGCACCAGGGGAGCGGTCACGGCCAGGGCCAGGACCGCGAAGAGAGTGAGCGAAAGTGCGCGTTTCATCGGAGGTCTCCTAGGCAATGGGGCCGTCCGGCCCCGTTCGTGTGCTCGCTCGGCAGCCCGCCGGGCAGCCGCCGGCCGGACCGTCCGCTCCCCCCCTTCCGGTCGCGAGGCCGCACAGGTACAACCCCAGGCGAGTGCCGGAGAGCGGCAAATCTGGGAGCACAGAGCGCCCATTATACCGTGTTACGCATGAGCGGCGGGAGCGGGGCCAATGCGGAGAATGCGGAGTGGTGCTCCAGTCCGACCGCGAGGCCGCCGGCCTCGGCACTGAGGCCGGCGGTCGCTCGCTGACCTTCTCCCTGCTCTGCGCTGGCCGGGGCTACTGCTGAAAAATGCAGGAGCAGAAGTTGCCGTTCGGCAGATCCTCGCAGCCGCCGGTGCGGACGCAGACCATTCCCCCACCGCAGGAGGCACCGAGCTTCTTGCCGGAGCAGGCGAGGTTGTTTGTGCAGTTGCAGGAATTGGACGTGATGACGAGCGGCTCCAGGGCGGCCGTGGCCGGCGTCAGCATGGGCGGCGGCGCGAGCTGGCCTGCCGGCGAGGCGCAGGCGCTCGGCACGGCCGGGGTGCTGGGGCCGGCCAGCTCAGTGGCCGGTGCCGCGGCGGCGAGCGCGCCGGCGAGCACCAGCGTGGCAAGGGCGAGAACGGCCTTCTGTCGATGACGCATAGGAATCTCCTTTCAGAAGGTAAAGTGATCTCCGGGCCGCTCAGCGGCGCGGACCTGGCCGTCCCCTCCACGCTGCTTCCCAGGGAGGAGCGGAAGAGGGGCGGCACCCGGGGAGGGTGGGGCAGCAACATGGGAATGGAGCACGACCCGATGCGGGCCGGTGGGTGGCCTTCATGCTTTAATGACGTCCATGCCTGGCGAGAGCAAGGAGGGCCCGGCCGCGGCCGGGGTGCCGGAGCGTCTCCTGGACGCCGCTCGGGAGGCCGCCCAGGGGGGCGCCGCGGCTCCGGGAGAGGCTGGGGGTGCGGTGCCGCCGGCCTTCGATGCCGAGGCGGCGGAGCGCGCGGCGGAGACGGCGCTTGCCGGGGGCGGCGAGCCGCCGGCGCACGACGACCTGCTGCGGTTCTACGACCGCCTGCGCACCCGGGTGCTGGAGATGGTGGAGCGGCGGGGCGGGCGGCTGCCCGAGGACGTGGCGATCGCCCTCCTGCTGGTGCCGGACGTCTTCATCCTGCTGGTGCGGCTGGTCTTCGACCGCGAGGTGCCGGGACGGGCGCGGCTGCTGATCGGCGGCGCCCTGGCCTACTTCATCAGCCCCTTCGACCTGCTCCCCGAGGCCATCCTCGGCCCCATCGGCTACCTCGACGACCTGGTGGTCGCGGTCGCCGTCCTGACGCAGGTCTTCACCGGCGACCTGGAGCCCTACGCCCGCAAGCACTGGACGGGGCGCCAGGACCTGCACACCGTCCTGCACGACATCGGCCAGGCCGCCGGCTCGCTGCTCGGCCCCGTCCTGCACGGCCGCCTGGCCCGCCTCCTCGCCCGCCACGGCATCGCCATGGCAGGCCCGGAAGCGCCGCGCCGGCGGGAGTGAGGGAGATGGAGAGGGCCATGCCGGGGAACGAAGGGACGGAAGCCTCCCTGCTGCGCGCCGCGGGGTGCGCGTGCCGGCTCGCCCTGCTGCTCGCGGCGGGCTTGGCGAGCGC
>JASLEW010000217.1 GCA_030150965.1 Thermoanaerobaculia bacterium
GGTGCAGGGCGAGGTGGTGTCGTCCACCTTCGACGAGCCCGCCACCCGCCACGTGCAGGTGGCCGAGATGGTGATCGAAAAGGCCAAGCGCCTGGTCGAGCACAAGAAGGACGTGGTGATCCTGCTCGACTCGATCACCCGTCTGGCGCGCGCCTACAACACCGTCCAGCCGCCGTCCGGCAAGGTGCTCTCCGGCGGTATCGACGCCAACGCCCTGCACCGGCCGAAGCGCTTCTTCGGCGCCGCCCGCAACATCGAGGAGGGCGGATCGCTCACCATCGTGGCGACGGCGCTGGTCGACACCGGCAGCCGCATGGACGACGTGATCTTCGAGGAGTTCAAGGGCACCGGCAACTCCGAGATCCACCTCGACCGCAAGCTGGTGGACAAGCGCGTCTTCCCGGCGATCGACATCAACAAGTCGGGCACCCGCAAGGAGGAGCTGCTGATGCCCGAGGGCGAGCTGCACCGCGTCTGGGTGCTGCGCAAGGTGCTCAACCCGCTGTCCACGGTGGAGAGCATGGAGCTGCTGCACGACAAGCTGTCGAAGACCAAGTCCAACCAGGAGTTCCTCAACGCCATGTCCAAGTAGGGGAGACCTTGGCCAAGCTGCGCGTCGGCATCGTCAACTTCCTCAACGCCAAGCCGCTCGCCTGGGGCTTCCTCAAGGGGCACCATGCGGACCTGTTCGCGCCGAGCTATCACCCGCCGTCGCTGGTGGCGCGGCTGCTCGGCCAGGGCAACCTCGACATCGGCCTGATCCCCTCGATCGAGGTGCAGCGCATCCCCGGGCTCAAGGTGCTGCCCGACCTGTGCGTGGCGGCGCGCAACGAGGTGCGCAGCGTGCTGATGATCGCGCGCTGTCCGCCGCGGGAGATCCGCCGGGTGGCGCTGGACCAGAACAGCCGCACGTCGGCGGCGCTGCTGCGCATCCTGCTGCGCGAGCGCTACCAGCTCGATCCCGAGTACGTCCACGAGCGTCCCGATCCCGAGCGCATGCTCGCCGACGCCGACGCCGCGCTGGTGATCGGCGACCCGGCGCTGCGCGTCGAGCGCAGCCGCTACCGGGTGCACGACCTGGCCGCCGAGTGGCGGGAGCTGACCGGCCTGCCGTTCGTCTTCGCGGTGTGGGCGGTGCGCCCCGAGGTCGAGATGTCCGATCTGGCGTTCTACTTCAAGAGCAGCCTGCGCTACGGCCTGTCGTCGCTCGACATCCTGGTGCGCGAGTCGGCGGCGGAGCTGAACCTCGATTCGGCGGAGGTGCGCACCTACCTGACCGAGAGCCTGCAATTCTTCCTGCGCCACGACGAGATCGCCGGCCTGGAGGAGTTCTACCGCCGCGCCCACGTCCACGGCCTGATCCTCGAGCCCAAGCCGCTGGAGCTCTGGGAGTAGGGGGCGGTCCGGCCGGTGGCGCCCACCGCGCGGCGGCTCCAGTGGGCGCTCGCGGCGCTGTGCCTGGCGCTCTTCGCGGCGCTCGCGCCGCGGCTGCGCTACCCGGACCTCAATCTCGACTATCCGTTCGTCGACGGCGACAGCCACGACTGGATCGCCAACGGGCTGCACTACGCCGGCCACGCCGTGCGCTTCTCGGCGCGGCCGCCGCTGCTGCCCCTGGCGCTCGCCGCGCTCGACGGGCTCGGCGCGTTGGCCTGGTGGCCGGTCTTGGCGCTGCTGCTGTTCCTGGCGACGGTCGCGGGCTTCTACGACCTGGCGGCGCGGCTGGTGCCGCCGGCGGCGGCGTTCGTCGCCGCCCTGGTAGTGCTGCTCGATGCCTCGGTCCTGGGACTGACGCTGGAGGTGATGGCCGACGTGCCGGCGGCGTGCCTGCTGCTGTGGAGCGTGCGGGCGTTCGTGCTGGCGGTGGGGAAGGGGGATGGCGCCGGCGCGCCGGCGGCGCGCCCTGGACCCGGCACGGGGTGGGCGGCGGGCGATGGGCCTGGGCCCCCGGCCAGGCATCTTGGCTCTGGTGCGGAGCGAGCGGCAGGTGGCGGGCGCGGCGCCCCGGCGGCGGCCGGCAATCCTGGTCCCGACGTGACGCGGAGCGACGGCGGGGCTTCCCGGGCCTACCTCGGCTGCGGACTGCTCACCGCGCTCGCGGCGCTCACCCAGGAAGCGGCGGTGCTGCTCCTGCCGGCCGCCGGCGCCACGCTCCTGCTGCTGCGGCGGCGCGCGCTCGCCACCTGGGGACCGTGGGCCGGGGCGCTGGTGGTGGTGCTGGGCGAAGGGGCGTGGCTGGCGGTGCGGCGTGGGGTCTTCGCGCCGCGGGGGTACCCCCTGATCGGCCACCTGGGACTGCTCGGCTTCCACCTGTCGTCCTGGCGCTACTACCTCTGGAGCCTGGTCTCGCTGCTCGGTCTGCCCGCCTGCCTGCTGCTGTTCGCGGGCATCGTGATCGCCGCGGGCATCGCGAGAGGCGCCGTGATGGGCGGACAGGTCCGGCGGCGGGCGGAGGGCCGGGAGACGGCGCTGCCTCCTGCCGGCCGGTCCGGCATGGACGGAGCGCAGAGGAGCGCTGGAGAGGAGGCGCCTGCTGGAGAGCGGGGAAGCGCGGGCGGCCGGGGAGGTGCCACGCCGCCGCCGCGAGCCTGCCTGGCGGCGCCGGCCGGCCTCTTCGTCCTGCTGCTTTTCGCCCTGGAGCTCGGCTTCTTCGCCTTCCTCTACCGCTATGACGGCAAGCGGCTGGTGGTCTACGCGCTCTGGCCGGCCGGCCTGCTGATCGCGTGGGCGCTCGCGCCGCTGGCCCGCCGGGCTGACGCCGGGCGGCTGCTGGCGCGGGCCGGCTTTTCGGCCGTCGCCGCTGTGGCGGTGGGGGCCGCGGCGCTGCCTCTGCCCGCACCTCCCTACGAGGCGGCGTGGGCCGCCCTCTGGCCGGCGCCGCCGCTCGCCTCGCCGTGGGCGCTGCCCGGCGGCAAGGCGGGGGAGAGTGCGCCGCCGCCCACCAAGCCCGGCGGCGACGGGCCGGAGGGGGAGCCTGGTCGGGCGGTCGTCAGGCTCGACCTGGCGAAGCTGGCGCGCTGGAGCGTATTCGGCCAGGTGGCCCGCGCCTGGAGGAACCGGCCAAGCGACGAGGAGCTGCGCCGGCGCCTCGATCCCGCGCGCGTCGCTGGGGCCAAGGCGGCGCTCTACCTCTTCGACAACCCTTCGGATGGCGGCGGCCGTTACCGTACCATCACCCGCCTGGGCAACGCCCTGTCGGCCCCGGTGCGCTTCGTGCCGAGGTCGGCCCTGGGACCCTACTGGAACCTTCTCGGGATCACGCCGCTCGGCTCCCTCAGCATCGATTACGACCTCTACCGCGTAGCCCTGCCCGGGCTGGGAGCAGGAACCTGGCTCCTGGTGACTCCCGGCGGCCATCCGCTCGGCCGCGATTTGAGCGGGGGAGGGAGAGGAGAGACCGGGGGCGGCGGCGATGGGAGCGGAGCCGTGACGGACAGATCCGCTGCGGCGCCGCGAGCCCCGGACGGCGGCGCCGCCGCGGCGATGGCGGCCGAGATCGCCCGTGATGTGGGACGCGGCAGCTACTACGTCGCCCTCATCCCGCCGGTGCCGGCGAGCGGCCAGCCGATGAGGGCGCGGCCGGACACCCGGCTGCTGCCGCTGTACCTGATCTTCCTCCTGGACACCACCGAGCTCTACGTGATCGAGCCCGGCGACCTGACCCGGACCCTGGGCCTGCTGGCCCAGTTCCGGAACGAGAGCGAGCGCCGCATCGGCCCGGCCCGCGTCATCAGGACCACGATCCAGGGTCAGGCCACGACGGTGGTGTCGCTCCTGCCGTAACGGCGGAAAGCCGCCCTCGCTAGGAGGTCGAGAGGATCACCGTCCTGACGCGCTCGATGGCGGAGAAGTGGGAATCGTAGGTGAGCAGCGGAGCGCCGGCGCGGGTGGCCAGGGCAGCGATCCAGATATCGTTCGAGGGCACCGGCCTGCCCTGCTTCCGCAGGGATACGACGATTTCGGCGTAGATCCGGCCGATCTCGCTGTCCACGGGCAACTCCTCGACGACCGGGTGGCGCAGGAACTCGGCAAGCTCCGCCTGATCTCGCCCCGTCTGTTCCCCGAGCAGAAAACTACTCCCTGGATGGCGAGGCCCCCGGTGGCGGCATCCTGCGCCATCGCCAGGCGGGGGCGGCTTCGGCTAAGATCGCCGCATGGAGCTGGAACCCTCTTCCCGCGCGGTGACGGCCATCCTGGACGATGCGGTGGCCGGGCGGCGGATCTCGGCCGGCGATGCCCACCGGCTGCTGCTGGACGGCGACCTGCTGGACCTGGGGATGGCGGCGCACGAGGTGCGGAACCGCTTCAACGACCCCCGGGCGGCCAGCTACAACGTCGACCGCAACATCAATTACACCAATGTTTGCGTCTACAAGTGCCGGTTCTGCGCCTTCTACCGGGCGCCCGGCGACGCCGAGGGCTACCTGCTGCCGTTCGAGGAGATCGGCCGCAAGGTCGAGGAGACCCTGGCGCTCAACGGCACGGGCATCCTGATGCAGGGCGGCGTCCACCCCGACCTGCCGATCGGCTACTACGAGGACCTGCTGCGCTACCTGCGGGAGCGCTACCCGGCGGTGCATCTGCACGCCTTCTCGCCGCCGGAGATCAAGTTCATCGCCCGCAAGGAGCGGATGAGCTTCCACGAGGTCATCGCGCGGCTCAAGGCGGCGGGCCTGATGTCGATCCCCGGCGGCGGCGCCGAGATCCTCTCCGACGAGACGCGCCGGCGGGTGCTGGCCTTCCCCAAGTGCTCCGCCGAGGAGTGGATCGACGTCATGCGCCAGGCCCACCGCAACGGCCTGCGCACCTCGGCCACCATGATGTACGGCATGGGCGAGGACCTCTCGGCGCGGGTCGAGCACTTCCAGCGCGTGCGCGACCTCCAGGACGAGACCGGCGGCTTCACCGCCTTCATCTCCTGGACCTTCCAGCACGACCACACCGAGATGCCCGACGTGCCCGAGACCTACGCCGACGAGTACCTGCGAACGCTCGCCGTGTCGCGGCTGTTCCTCGACAACGTCGCCCACTTCCAGACCAGCTGGGTTACCCAGGGCAAGAAGATCGGCCAGGTGGCGCTGTCGTTCGGCGCCGACGACATGGGCTCGACGATGATCGAGGAGAACGTCGTGGCCTCGGCCGGCACCTCGTACCGCATGAGCCAGGACGAGATGGAGCACCTGATCCGCGTCGCCGGCTACCAGCCGCGGCAGCGCACCAATCTCTACGAGCGCTTCGTCACTCGCGAGGACACGGCGGCCCTGGCCCGCCAGTACCGTCATGCGCTGACGGCGCAGAACCGTGACCTGGCCTCGCTCCCCGTGGCGGCGGGGCAGCCGGCCGCGGCGGAGGCGGGGCGCGGCAGCCTCCTGCCGGTGCTGACGTCCTAGCGGCCTGGTTCCCGGTTCGCCCGATCGCTCTGCCCCCGCGCAGCGGCTCGGCCTTGAGGCCGTGACCTGGGTGCCGGCTCTCCGCCCTGACCCCGGGGAGCAGGCGGCACTCGGTTGGGCCGCCGGGCGGCGCCAGGACTTCAGCAGCAGGAGAGTCAGCAGCAGGAGAGAAGGAGAGGAAAGGGATGGACACGACCGCGGTGAAGTTGCAGGACCGGATTCTGGAGGATCTTGCCGCCATTGCCGGCTCCGAGCAGGGGCGCCGGGAGACGCTTCCCTACCGCGACCGGTTGCGGCACGAAAACGAGCTGCTCTGCTTCCTCAAGCCCGAGGTCACCGGCCTGGACGAGCGGCACGCCCGGGCGGTGCTGGACCTGCTGTTCGCCAAGCTCGCCGAGCACGCGGTCGAGGTCACCGGCGGCCTGGTGGTGCGCGGCGACTACCTGGACCGCCACGACCTGATGGCGCAGCACTACGGCGTCATCAACGAGGTGGCGCGCAAGGGCGCCGCGGCGCTCGCCGCGGCGGCCCGCGCCCGCTTCCAGGAGGCGTATGGCAGGCCGGTCGAGGACGCCGAGGTGCTGGGCGCGCTGGAGTTCCTGCGCGCCTTCCCGGAGGTCTCGGGCGCCGAGCTGGACCGGCTCTGGGAGCGGTCGAGCGTGGTCAAGCTGGCGGGCGGCACCTACTGCGCCAAGGTGACGGCCGGGGGGCGGGAGGTCTACCTGCTCAACGGCTTCCATCCGGCGCAGCTGACCTACTTCACCCGCCGCTCGGCGGTGATCGTGGTGCTGTCGGTGCAGACCGACTCCGCGTGGCGCGGGCTGCGCGACGACATGCTCGGCGCGACCGACCCGGCGAAGGCGAAGGCCGGGAGCCTCCGCCGCATCCTGCTCGACGAGCGGGAGCGCTACGGCCTGGCGGAGGTGAACCAGGGCCTCAACTGCGCCCACCTGTCCGCCGGTCCGCTGGAGGCGGTCGGCGAGGTGGCCCGCTTCATGAGCGACTACGACGGCAGGGTGCTGCGCCCCGAGGAGACGGCGCTCGGACGATGGTTCGTCGAACAGGGGGTCGAGGCCGGGCGCTTGGCCGCCCTGCTGCGCAACCCGCGGGTCGAGACCGGCGGCCGCTCCGAGCCGGTCTTCGACGCCACCGAGCTGATGGACGCCGGCAGCTGCCTGGAGCTGCTCGGCCAGCTGGCCGGCGCCGGCCACGGCGCGGTCTGAAAGCGCCCCTCCTCACTCCCAGGGGATGTCGGGCATCCGCAGCCGCTCGACCTCCTTGCCTTCGCCGGCGACCGTGGTGGTGAGGATCTCGTCCACGTCGGCCGGGGTGACGCCCTGGTACCAGAGGTTGTAGGGCTGGACGGCCACGGTGATGCCGTGGCTGCAGTGCTTCAGGCAGCCGGTGCGGGTGACCATGACCCGGTCGCGCAGGCCAAGCTCGCGCACCCGGTCCTTGAACTGGTTGTACACGGCGAGCGATCCGCGCCGGGCGCAGCTCGGCTTGGGCGCCTCGGGCGCGCGCTCGTTGAGGCAGACGAGGACCTGGGCCTGGGGTCGTGGCATGGCCGGATGATAGCGCGGCGGCTGTGATACGTTGAGCCGCGGAGCTCTCGGACCCCAAGGAGGAGACGCCCTGACGACCGCCGCCGCCCCGGGCGCGGCCAATGTGCGCTTCCTGCTCAACCCGGCGGCGGGGCGCGGGCGGGCGGCGGCGCGCCTCGCCCGCCTGCGGGTGCTGGCCTCGGCGGCGGGTGCGGGCCTGGCGGTGAGCCGCAGCGGCGCCGACATCGCCGAGCAGGCGCGCCGGGCGGCGGCCGACGGCGTCGAGCGCCTGGTGGTGGCCGGCGGCGACGGCACCCTGCACCAGGCCGTCCAGGGGCTCGCCGGCACCGCCTGCGCGCTGGGGATCGTGCCGCTCGGCACCGGCAACGACCTGGCGGGCGCCCTCGGCATCCCGGCAGACCTCGAAGCGGCCACTGCCCGGGCGCTCGGCGGGCCGGTGCGCCGCTTGGACCTGGCGCACTGCGCCGCCGATCCCGCATCCCCTGCGCCGTCCCTCGGCGCCCCCGAACCACCGCGCACCGGCGGCACCGTCTCGGTGAGCTACCTCGGCGCGGGGTTCGACTCGGCGGTCACGCGCTACGCCAACGAGGTCCGATGGCTGCGCGGCCCGATGGTCTACCTCTACGCCGTGCTCCACACCCTGGTGACGTTCCGGGCGCCCGGGCTGCGCGTCGAGCACGACGCCGGCACCTTCGACGGCCGCGCCATGTTCGCCGTGGCCGCCAACCTGCCGCGCTTCGGCGGCGGCATGAGGATCGCCCCCGACGCGCTGCCCGACGACGGCCTGCTCGACCTGGTGATCGTGCGCGAGATCCCGCGCCGCACGCTCCTGGCGGTGTTCCCGCGCGTCTACCGCGGCACCCACGTCAACCACCCCGCCGTCCAGATCGTGCGCACCCGCCATGCCGCCATCACCTTCGACCGCGAGGTGACCCTCTACGGCGGCGGCGAGCCGGTCGCCACCCACGCCGCCGGCCGGCCCTACCGGATCGAGGTGCTGCCGGCGTCGCTGGCGGTCGTGGCCTGAGCCCGGGTGGCTCCTGTGCGGAGTTGCTTCTTGACCTCGGACCAGGACTTCGCGCTCGACTTTCAGAGCTCCAGGCGCTGGCCCTCCTCCAGCACCGCGAAGCCGGCGGCGGCGAGGCCGCGGCGCTCCGGGCTGTCCGGGTCGAGCGCCGGGTTGGAATGATTGAGGTGGGTGAAGAAGACCCGCACCGCTCCCTGGCGCACCGGCTCGCGCAGCAGCTCCATGGTCGCGGTCATCAGCGGATGGCCGATGGTGCGCACGTCGCGGTCCGGCAACTCGCCGGCGGAGTGGAAGGTGCCATCGAGGAGCGCCAGGTCCACCCGCTCGCGCCGCAGCAGCTCCGGCAGGGGCAGCGGCCAGGCCGTCCAGGAGTCGGTGTCCGGCACGTAGAGCAGGGTGCGGCGCGGGCCGCGCACCAGGAAGGCCAGCGTGTCGCTCAGCTCGTCGCGGTGGGGCACGGTGAGCGCCGTCACGCCGAGGCCCTCGGCCAGCTGCAGCGGCACACCGGGCTGGATCTCGCGCAGGGCGATGTTGCGCCGCGCGACCAGCAGGCTCCAGGGGCCGTTGCCGCGCAGGAAGGCCGCCATCCGCGCCGACGCCCAGACCGGCAGCTCGTGGCTGTCGACGCTCTCGAAGCCGAGGAAGGCGAGCCCCAGGTAGTGGCCGACGTGGGCATGGGTGAGCAGGATGCCGTCCACCGGTTGGCGGTCCGGCCCGCCCGCCGGATGCGGGCGCAGGCGACGGACGGTCTCCAGCTGCTCGCCAAGGTCGGGCGTGGCGTCGATCAGCCAGGTCCTCCCGCTCGCCGGCAGCTGCAGCGCCAGGCTCGCCACGTGCCGCCGCCGGCCCGGGTCGCGGCGCGCCGCCGCGCAGCGCGCGCAGTCGCACCCCGCCTGCGGCAGGCCGCCGTCCTGAGCGGTGCCGAGCACCACGGCCACGGCCGCCGAAGAGGTGCCGGGGGACGCGGCTGCCGGTGCCGGCGGCAGAAGACCTGAGATGGCGCGGAGCGTCCGGCCGGCGGCAGGGCTCCTGCCTGGAACCGCGGCCGCCAGCACGATCGCCATGAGCGCCAGGCCCACGCCGGTGCGCAGCCTGGCCTGCGAGCCGCTGCCGCTGCCTCGCCGTTCACGCCATTTCTGGAGACCCACGTACCAGGTGGCGATCGCCTGGAGCAGGGTCGTCTTGCCGGAGTTGTTCGGCCCGGCGAGGATGACGTGGTCCGCCAGCTCGAAGTCCTGGTCGAGGAACTGCTTGAAGTAGCGGACCCTGACCCGCTTGATCACGGTGCTCGGACCTCCGGTTGCGGCTGCCGCCGGCCCCGCCGCTCAGCTGCCGACCTTGAACTCGACGCCCTGGGCGAGGGGGAGGTCGGTGCTCCAGTTGAGGGTGCAGGTCTGGCGGCGCATGTAGGCCTTCCAGGAGTCGGAGCCGGCCTCGCGGCCGCCGCCGGTCTCCTTCTCGCCGCCGAAGGCGCCGCCGATCTCGGCCCCCGAGGTGCCGATGTTCACGTTGGCGATGCCGCAGTCGCTCCCCGTGGCGGCCAGGAACCGCTCGGCCGAGCGCATGTTGAGCGTGAAGATCGCCGAGGAGAGCCCCTGCGGCACGTCGTTGTGGACGCGGATCGCCTCGTCGAGGTCCGCGAATTCCATCACGTAGAGGATGGGCGCGAAGGTCTCGTCGCAGGTGACGGGGAGCTGGCTCGGCACCTCGACCAGGGTGGGCTCCACGAAGAAGCCCGGCCGGTCGAGCCGCTTGCCGCCGTAGAGGATGCGCCCCCCCTCGGCCTTCACCCGCTCCAGGGCCGCCATCATGTTGTCCACCGCCGTCTGGTCGATCAGCGGCCCCATGAGGGTGCCGTGCTCCAGGGGATCGCCGATCGGGATCGAGCCGTAGGCCTGGACCAGCCGGCGCTTCATCTCGGCCGCGATCCCCTTCTGGAGGAAGAGCCGGCGGGTGGTGGTGCAGCGCTGGCCAGCCGTGCCCACGGCCGCGAAGAGCACGGCGCGCAGGGCCAGATCGAGATCGGCGTCGTCCATCACCAGGATGCCGTTGTTGCCGCCCAGCTCGAGGAGCGTGCGGCCCAGCCGGCCGGCGACCACCTTGCCCACCTCGCGCCCCATGCGTACCGAGCCGGTGGCGGAGATCAGGGGGAGGCGGGGATCGGCCACCAGGCGCTCGGAGACGCCGGTGCGGCCGGCGAAGACCAGGTTGAAGATCGGCGGCGCGCCGTTCGCCTTGAGCACGCGGTCGGCGATGCGGGTGACGGCGATGGCGGTGAGCGGCGACTGGTGGGAGGGCTTCCAGATCATCGAGTCGCCGGCGACCGCGGCCACGGTGGCGTTCCAGGCCCAGACGGCCACGGGGAAGTTGAAGGCGGTGATGATCCCCACCGGCCCCAGCGGGTGCCACTGCTCGTACATCCGGTGCTGCGGCCGCTCGGAGTGCATGGAGAGGCCGTAGAGCTGGCGCGACATGCCGACCGCCAGGTCCGCCATGTCGATCATCTCCTGCACCTCGCCCAGCCCCTCGGAGAGGACCTTGCCCACCTCCAGGCTCACCAGCCGGCCCAGCTCCTCCTTGTGGCGGCGGAGCTCTTCCCCGAGCTGGCGCACGACCTCACCCCGGCGCGGCGCCGGCCAGGTGCGCCACTCGCGGAAGGCCTCCACGGTGACGACCGCCACCCGCTCGTAGTCTTCGAGGGTGGCCATCCGCACGGCCGCGATGGGCTCGCCGGTGGTGGGATTCAAGGATTCGACCCGCTCGCCGTGGGTCTGGATCCAGGCGCCGTCGAAGGCGCCGGGGTTTTCGGCTTCGATCCCCAACGAGTCGAGGATCTGGGAAACGCTGCTATCAATATTTTCTTGGGTCGGGGCGATCATGGAAATGTCTCCTGGAAGGTGCTGCCGGACGAGACAGGATATCGCATCGCCTAGAATGCCGCACGATGTCTGGTCTCATTCCCCCCCTGCTCCTCGCTCTCTTCGGCGCCTGGTGCGGGACGTTCGCCTGGGGGCCGTCCTGGCAGGCGAGCGCCGCGGGGACGCTGGCGTTGCTGGGATCGCTGCTCTGGATCGCCCCCTCCTGGCGGGACCCCTTGCGGCTGGGCTCCACGGGGCGCCTGCTCCCCTGGGCGCTCTGGATCGCCCTGGCGGCGAGCGCCTGGGCCTCGCCGGTGCCGCGGGCGGGGTGGGTGGCGCTGATCCTGCTGCCCGCCTTCCTGGCTCTGCCCGGTATGGTCGAGCGCTGCTGGCGCCGGGAGGAGGACCGCCGGTGGGGCCTGCGGGCCGTGGCCCTGACCGTGGCCGGCGTCTCGCTCTGGGCGCTGATCGACTGGCTGGCGCTCGGCTCCCCCCGGCCGGCCATGCCGCTCGGCCATCACAACCTGCTCGCGGCCTGGCTGGTGATCCTGCTGCCGCTGGCCGTGCTGCCGGCGCGGGAGCCGGGTCCCTGGCGCTTCCTGGGGCTCGCCGCCGGCGGGCTCGCCGCGGGGACGGTCCTGGCCAGCCGCTCGCTGGCGGGGTGCGCGGCCCTGGGCGTGGCGGCGCTGCTCGCCCTGGGTCTGCGGACCGGCCGCTCCCGGCAATGGCGGCAGTGGCTCGCGCTGCTGGCCGCGGCTCTGCTACTCTCTCTCGTCCAGCTTCCACGGATGATGCGGATCGTCTCCGGCGCGGACACCTCGGCCCAGGCCCGGAGCGCCTATCTGGCGGCGGGAGCGCGGGGCTTCCAGGCTCGCCCGCTGCTCGGCTGGGGGCCGGGGGCCGTGCCGTGGACGGCGGCGGCCTTCCTCGATCCGGTGCTGCGGGTGAATCCCTGGGGGGAGTCGGTGGGGGAGCTCCACTCCCTGCCCATGCAGCTCGGCTACGAGCTGGGCGCCACGGGACTGCTGCTGGTGGCGGGGCTCGTCGTCCTGTTCTTCGTGCGGCGGATCGCCGAGCGGGAGGAGGGTCGGGACCCGGCGCTCCTGCTGGGCGGGCTCCTCGGCCTCGGCAGCGGCGCCGTGGCCGCGCTCGGCAGCGGCGCCGTAGCGGTGACCGCGCTCCCCCTGGCCGCCGCGGTCGCCGCCGGCGCGGCGCTCGCCGGGAGCGGCCGTGGGAAGGGGAGGAGCTCGCGGCTGCCGGTGCGGATCTACGCGGCCCTGGCCCTGGTGGCGCTCACTCCGCTGGAGCTCGCGCGTTGGCACTATGACCGGGCGAGGCTCGCGGACGGCGCGGGAAGGCCTCGCGAGGCCGAGACGGAGATCGCGGCCGCGACGCGGCTCGATCCCCAATTTCCGCTCTATCCGATGCGGCTGGCTCTCCTGCGCGCCCGCAGACCGGAGGATCAGAGTGCTGCCGCCGCCCTTGCCCACCGGGCCGCGAAGCTCGGCGGAGCCACCCCCTCGCTCTGGCTGGTGGCAGGCATCCTGGGATATTCGGCGAAAGAGCCCTGGGCCGGCTCCGCCCTGGAGAAGGCCTGCTTCCTCGATCCGTTCAACCCGTTCCCGCCGTTTTACGGCCTGCTGGCGGACCGTGTGGGCCCGGAGGCTCCGAGCCGTGGCGCCCAGGCCCTGCTCAACGAGCCGCGGCTCGCCGCGGCGGTCTTCTGGGAGAGCCACCCCGATCTGCTCGCAAAAGCGCTCACCATCGTCCGCGGCTGGCCGGAGGTGAACGATGGATGGAAGCAGGCGCTGCTCGCGGCGATGCCGCCGCCAGGAGCCCGCGAGGGCCGGATCGGCAGCCTGGCGCTCACCATCGACGCCAAGCAGGAGGAGGCCCTGGCTCTGTCGGCCTTCCACCGCCGGCCCTGGGGGACCATCTGGCCGCTGATCGAATACCGCCAGAGGCTCTGGGCGGGAATCCGGATTCCTCCCGCCGCCGCGTCCCCGGGAACCTCCCGCCGTTTCATCCACGCCGCGCCCTGCCGCCGCTCACTATCTGGGCAGGCTCTGCTCACGCCTTGAGCGAATTTGGGACCACTTTCCGATCTCCACAAAGCCTGTGGAAAACCTTGTGGGAAAAACCGGTTCGTCACAGAAAAACCTTCGATGTGACAGCGGTTTGCCCCACTTTGCCCAATTTTTTGTGCAGTCTCGATAAGTGATTCGGGATCAATAGGTTGAAAAATCTTTCCCACCCGGGGAGCGGGTTTTTGTCGGAAATACCCCCTGAGGCGGGAGAAGAATTTCCACAGCCGCGGGAGCGCGTCCGGCCTCAGCGGTGGTAGATCGCGGAGACGAACGGGCCCGCCATGAAGTGGGCGGAATCGATCTGGCTCTGCAGCACGACCCCCTGGGGCTCCTCGGTGAGGAGGAGGCGGGCCGACTCGGCGAGGCCGGCGGTGGTCGTCGACTGGATCGCCTTGAGCGTGCGGGCGCCGACCCGGCTGGGGCGGACGAGGAGGTACTTCTCCAGACGGTGCCGGGCGCCGCCGGCCCCGCGACCCTCGACCCCGGCGTAGATCACCACCAGGTCGTCCTCCAGGAAGGGGACGGACGCCTCCATGCGGCTCTGGAGATGGTCGATCGGGTCCTGGCCCTCCGGCGCCTCGGCCAGGAGCCCCTCGATCCAGGCGTAGTGGCCGGGGTAGCGCAGGGTCTTGTAGTCGAGATGGCGGACCTTGCCCGCCAGGGCTACCGGCAGGTCGGCCGCGCCGCCGGAGGTGAGGTCCTCCTCGTAGGTGACGCCGTCGATGACCACCGTGCACCGCTCCGAGAGCGACGGCCGGGTCGTCCGCTGGAAGTCGCGGATCACGGTGGCGGGCTTCACGTACTCGGTGGCGACCCCGCTCGGGCTCCAGGTGAAGCCGTAGTAGTGCGGCGGCCGGGCCGTGGTGGTCAGGGCGCCGACCCGCATCTCCAGCCGGTCGGCGCCGTCGACTCCCTGCTCGCGGCAGAAGCGCTGGTAGAGGCTGTGGCCGAGCACGTTGACGTAGCCGGGGGCGAGACCGGTCTGGAGGAGGAAGCCGCGCGAGGACCCTTGAGCGATCTCCTGGATCTCCTC
>JASLEW010000380.1 GCA_030150965.1 Thermoanaerobaculia bacterium
GGCGGCGCGCAGGCCGGGCCGGGCGGTCCCGACGACGACCGCGAGGACCGCGAGGACGACATGGAGGCCGGCCGGGGGAAGCTGGAGGCCTTTGCCGGCGTGCGCGAGTTCCCCATGCGGGTCAAGTGCGCCACCCTGGCCTGGCACGCCCTCCAGGCGGCGCTGGCCTCGCCCCTGCCGCCGGCCGCCGCCCCGGGCGCGCCGGCGGCAGGTTCCCACTCCTGAGAGGAGGCATCCCATGGAAGCAACGGACCCCAAGGCCGCCGAGGCGGTGCCCCCGGCGGAGCACGCGGTGCCCGAGGGCGGCGTCGAGGCCGGCATCGTCGAGGCGCTCAAGACCGTCTTCGACCCGGAGATCCCGGTCAACATCTACGAGATGGGCCTGATCTACGACCTCAACGTCGAGGCCGACGGGCGGGTGCAGATCAAGATGACCCTGACCTCGCCGGGCTGTCCGGTCGCCGGCACCCTCCCGGGCGAGGTGAAGGACAAGGTGGAAAGCGTGCCCGGAGTTGCTTCCGCCGAGGTCGAAGTGGTCTGGGACCCGGTCTGGAACCCCTCGATGATGTCGGAAGCGGCACGCCTGCAGCTGGGGATGTTCTGACTCGGGTACCTCGATTACGTACTTCAGTGATAAGATTGCGGCCGTGTGACCGGCCAGGGGCCGCCCGCCATCCGGGTGGCCCTTTCGCCGGTCAGCTCGGCCCATGAACGGACCCATTCCGCCGGAATCCCCCCCCGAGCCTGAAGCCATCTCCCTCCCTCCCGACGGCCCCCGCGGCGGGCCGGGTCCAGGGGGAGACGCGGCCGTCCCGGCCCCGGCGCTGCCGGCGGCACCCATGGCTCCGCTGGCGCCGGCAGCGCCGCTGGCGGCAACAACGCCTGCGCCGCCGATGTCGCCGGCGGCGCCCGAGGTCAACCAGGAGCTGGTTCCGCTGGTCGAGCGGATGCGGCCGACGCTGGTCCGCATCCTCAGCGCCGGCGGCATTCCGCCCCATGACGCGGACGATATCCTTCAGGAGGTCTTTCTTGCCGCGCTCAGCAAGTGGTCCTCCATCCTGAACAAGGATGCCTGGCTGGTGGGAGCGTTGCGCAAGCGCTGCTACGCCTACTGGCGGCGGCGCCAGACCGATCTGCTCGAAGCCGTCGACTCGGCGCTCCTGGAGCTGATCTCGCAGCCGCAGCCGGCGCCGCAGGAGCGGGCGGCGCTGCTCTGGGACCTGGAGAACGCCTTCGAGACCCTGCCGCCGCGGCACCGCGCCGTGCTGTGGCTGCGCTTCGGCCTGGGCCTCAGCTCCGACGAGGTGGCCGACCGGCTGGGCTACAGCCCGGCCAGCATCCGCAAGCTGATCGGCCGCTCGCTCGAGCGCCTGCGCGGCGCCGTCACGGTGTCGCCGCGGGCCGGCGCCGGCCCGGGAGCAGCCTCCGCCAGGCCGGCCGGTACCGCCCCCGCCGCCCCCGCCGCCCCCGCCGGAATCGCCGAGGGCGCCCGCGTCCGCATCCCCGTCGACGCCCCTCAGCCTCGCCGGCTGTCTCTGCCGTCTCTGCCGTCTCTGCCGTCTCTGCCGTCTCTGGATACCGCCGAGCTGGCCTCCCGCTCGGCGGTGCTGGCGGCGCTCGCCGGGGACGAGCCGGGGGACGAGCCGGAGCTGCGCTCGCAAAACTACTGAGCCGCGGACCCGCCCACCCGGTTCGGCCGGCAGCGCCTTCCACCTGCATAGCTCGGGGTCGGCCCTGCCGATGGGCAACTCCTGAGGACCCGCCGGACACATTGTCACCTGCCTGCCGCCGCCAGCCGGCGGGAGGCGGGGCCGGTCTCTGCCGCCCCGGGGCGGGGCTGTGGCATAGTTGTACGGCAGCCGGGGCCCGCCTGGCAAAGTGAAGGGGCGAAAGCGATGACACTGGCATGCGGTCCGGGGCGGCGAGCCCTCCTGACGCTGGCCCTGGCCGGATTGTTGCTGGCCGTGCCGGGCGCCGGTGCGCCGGCCGTTTCCGGTGCGGACGAGGATTTTCACTATCACTGGGAGCTGCGCAACCTGGTGGGCGCGGTGCTCGGCCTGTTCTTCCCCCGCCAGGGGAACGGCGAGCTGGAGTTCAAGCTGCAGAAGGACGGCCACCTGCACGGCGAGCTGCTCATCACCTCGCCGGAGAGCCGCGAGGGCGAGTTCTGGCGCTACGGTTCGGAGATCGACCCCCGCACCCTGCAGCCGATCCGCGTCTGGAGCTCCTACTACTGGCGCGGGCGCTCCAAGTCGAAGAACGACGAGGTCGACCAGAAGGGGGTGCTCGACATCTCCTGCGCCATCTACTCGATCCGCCACGCGCCGCCGCAGCGGCCCACCGACATGGAGATCTGGTCCGACGGCAAGATCTACCCGGTGACGGTGCTGCCGTTCGGCGACGAGCTGCGCACGGTGTCGAAGCAGAAGGTGGAGACGCGCCACTTCGCCATCCGCGGGCGCGACCTTCCCGACCGGCGCCATTGGACGGCCAAGGTGGATTTCTGGCTGGCCAAGGACACGGCGGCCACCCCGGTCGAGATCCAGATCTCCCGCAACCTCGCGGACGTGAGGTTGGAGCTGCTCCCCCCCACCTCCGCGGGCTTATCCCGTTGACCGTGACGTCTTTCTGGCAAGGAGGAGCTCTCATGCAGCGAGCACACAGCGGATGGGTCGGTTGCATCCTGGTGGCGGCGGCCTTCCTGGCCGTCAGCGCCTGCGAGCCGAAGGGCTCGACGGGCACCGCCGCCGGGGCGAGGCCGGCGGTCAAGGTCAGCTCCGAGCCGATGAAGCCCGAGGACATGGGCCCCACCGCCCGCGCGGTGCTGCAGCCGGCGACCCCGACGCCGGGCTTCTCGGGCACGGTGACCTTCACCCAGGTGGGCAACGAGATGCATGTCGTGGCGGACGTGGCGGGCGTCACCCCGGCCGGCAAGCACGGCTTCCACCTGCACGAGAACGGCCAGTGCGATCACGACCAGCACTTCACCACCGCCGGCGGCCATTTCAACCCGACCGGGGCGGCGCACGCCTGCCCCGACGCGGCGGCCCACCACGCCGGCGACTTCGGCAACATCGACATCCAGGCCGACGGCACCGGCCACCTCGACATCACGACGCCGATGCTGTCGCTGACCGGCCCCAACTCGGTGGTCGGCAAGGCCGTCATCCTGCATGCCGGCACCGACGACTGCACCAGCCAGCCGGCCGGCAACGCCGGTGCGCGCCAGGGTTGCGGCGTGGTGGCGACGCCGGCGGCAGCTCCCGCCGGCGGCGCGGGCAGCCATTGATCCCGGGCCCATCCGGCCTGAGCTGCCGCCGCCTCCGGTCACCCCGCAGGACGAACCCGGTCTCCTTCCCTCGGCGTCCCATGGCCGGGGGAAGGCGTCGTCCCCCCCGCTCCTCAGCTTCCGGGGAAGCCTCGTCCCGCGAGAGCCGGCTCCGCCGCTGGGCCGGCGCATGAAGCGCCACCTGCCCTCCCGGGACCACTGGGCGTCGCTGCTGCCCACCGCGGGAGGGGCGCTGGTGCTGCTCGCCGCCGCCCGTTCGTCCGCCCTCGGCAACCTCGCCCTGCTGGGCGGCTCGCGGGCCGCGGCCGGCGGCCTCGGATGGTTCGCCGCGCTCCTCGCGGCCGGCGCCGCGGGGGCCTTCCACCGCCCGTTCAACCGCACCACCCTGGGCCTCGGCGCCGCGGTGGTGGCGCCGGCCGTGCTGCTCTTCGGCGCCGTCCCGGCCGCCTGCCTCGCCGCCGCCGCCCTGCTCGCCGCCGAGATCGGCTGGCGGCTGGTCCGCCGCCTGGGCGTGGTGGCGCTGCCCGACCGGCGGCGGCTGCTGCGCGCCCTCGAAGCCGCGGGCACCGCCGCCTGGGCGGCCCTGGCGGGAGGCGCGGCCTGGGCGTGGCTGCCGCGGCTCGATCCCGGGGCGCGGCTGCCGGTGCGGCTGCTGGCCGGGGCCGGCGCCTACCTGCTGGTCTGGGCCCTCCTGTTGGTCGCCGAGCAGCGCATCCGGCGGCCGGAGCAGCCGCTGCGCCCGCGCCTGGTCCTGCCGCTCGCCGCCGATCTGGCCGGCTGGGTGGCGGGAGCCGGCGTGGCCCTGACCGGCGCCGGCGCCGGCTGGGGCACCGCCGGGGTGGTGCTCGCCGCGCTGCTCCTGGTGGCCGGCGAGGCGGGGCGCAACGGCCTGCTCCTCGCCCGGGCGCGGCGGCGGGCCGGCGACCTGGAGCGCCTGCGCCGCGCCGGCACCCGCATCATCACCCCGGAGCAGGAGATGGCGGGGGTGGCCGAGCGCCTCCTGGCCGAGTGCGAGGTGGTGCGCTTCCAGTGGTTCCAGTTCGAGGTGCTGACCCCGGGCAGCGAGTTCAAGAGCTGGTGGTCCGGCCCCGACCGCGAGCTGCACGAGGGCGTGCCGCTGCCCGACCCCAATCCGCCGGCCCTGCCCGGCTTTCACCGCCGGTCGAGCTGGCAGATCCTGGAGCGCCTGCTGCGCGACGAGGGCCGGGTCCTCGCCCGCCTGCGCCTGTGGTGCGACCCGCGGCAGATCGAGGCGCCGACCGTCGTCATGCTCGACCGCCTGCTGCCGCAGATGTCGGCCTCGGTGCGCCGGTGCCTGCTCGACCGCGAGGCGCGCGAGGACCCGCTGACCGGCCTCGCCATGCGCCGCATCCTGGAGAAGCGCATGCACGCCGCGCACGCCGCCTGCACCGAGGAGGGCGGCGCCATGGCGGTCGTCCTCTGCGACCTCGACCGCTTCAAGCGCATCAACGACACCTACGGCCACTCGGCCGGCGACGACGCCCTGGTGGCGGTGGCGGGCGTCCTCAAGCAGCAGCGCCGCGACGGCGACCTCTGCTGCCGTTACGGCGGCGAGGAGCTGGTCGTGCTCCTGGAGAAGACCGGCGGCGAGCTCGCCCTGGCCATCGCCGACCGCCTGCGCCGCGGCGTCGAGGCCCTCGACTTCCGGGTCGAGGACGAGCGCGTCCCCCTCACCCTGAGCGCCGGGGTGGCCTGCTTCCCCGACCTCTACATCAAGACCGCGGGAGAGCTCCTCCTCTTCGCCGACGAAGCCCTCTACGAGGCCAAGCGCCTGGGACGCAACCGCTGCCTGCTGAACCTGGGGCAGGGGCGGTTCCTGGACGTGGAGGGTGGCATCCAGGCCGCCGAGGACGCCGCCCCGGCGGCGGAGCCGCCGCGGATCTTCGTCTGAGCCCGCCTCCCCCCGTGGCTCAGTTTGCCTCCGCGCGAAATTGACACCGCGGGCCCCCTGCCATAGACTGCCCTGCGCGTTTCCGTCGGGGCGTAGCGCAGCCTGGTAGCGCACCTGCCTTGGGCGCAGGGGGTCCCCAGTTCAAATCTGGGCGCCCCGATACCGACGGCGACCCGAGGTGGTGGTACCCTGGCCGAGCGGACGTCGGGCCGCGCAAGTCGCTGCCTGTAGCTCAGTTGGATAGAGCGGCGGCCTTCTAAGCCGCGGGTCGGGGGTTCGAATCCCTCCAGGCAGGCCACCTCCCCATCGCCCCGTCGCGAGGGAATGCCCACCTCAACGCGCCCTTAGCTCAGCTGGATAGAGCGACAGCCTCCGGAGCTGTAGGTCAGAGGTTCGAATCCTCTAGGGCGCACCAATAGAATCAATCAGTTAGAACAATCCACCCCGCCCCGCCCCTGGCGCATGCGAGCTTCTACTGCAATCCGCGCGACAGCGAGCTGGACACCTGGGTCTACTACTCGGACGGCACCTACACCACGGTCGTGGGATCGTGCCAGAACGACTGCGGCGAGTGCGAGTGCTACGGCAGCCAATCGACCTGGGTCCTGCACCACTCTTCGCCGGTCTGTTAGGCGCACTCGGCCATCGCCGCGGGTGGCCAGGGGCGGTCCTCGACACTGCCTCCCAAGGGAGGACGAAGCACCGTCGGGTGCATCCGGCACCCGCTGGCGAGTCTCGCGAAGCGGCCTGAATGGCCGTGCACCTGCACCGTAGGCACGCGGGCTCGGCGAAGCTGCAGAGCATGTCCTCCGATTGGCGGCTACCGGGCGTAGGATTCGAGGTAGCCGCAGGGTACAGCGGTAGGTCACAATTGGCAGCAGCAGTGCTGTTCTCAGCGTCTGTTGGAAAGGGTCGCCAACTTCTCACAGGCTGAGTCCCGACTTGTGGCGCCAGAACGGTGTTCCACGGCTTGGGTCGGTTGCCGGGGGCGGCCCGGTGATGTGCACGCCGCTGTCGGTGATCGTGCCACCCGCATCGGCTGTGAGCCAGCCGAAGCCCCACGGAACCTGCAGTCGGAGGCTGATCTCGACGGCCATCGGTGGGAGCACGGTTGGCTGGGCGTCCTTGCCGTCTCGCCGCTCGCCGCCAAAGTTGGCGCACAACTGCGGGTTCCTGTCCCATGCCTCCCGGTCGAGCCGCCGGAGCTTCTGCTCCATTGCGCGGCAGAGCGCATACGTCCGGGTTTCAATCCGCGCTCTCATGCGCTGAGCCCGCTCGGCAGGGTCGGGCGCCTTGCGCGCCACCCTGACCTGCACCACCCTGGCGCCCGCGAGCTTGATCCGGCCGAGCGCCGCCTGGACCAGGGTGGGAATGCGCTCGACCGCGACCTGGTCCCAGTCGAAGAGGTCGTCGTCGAAGTCGAGGTCCTCCTGCTCGCCCACAAGGTCGACGGGGGACGGCCCGCTCAACTCGGATCCCTTGTAGCCGTAGGAAACGGCTTTCGCGGGCTCGGCCGGGTCCTGCACCTGGAGGCTCGCGCTGCTCTCGGTCATCTCGAATCGCAGGGCCCGGAGCTTGCCCGGGAGCTGCCGGCGGTAGGCCTGGAGCATCCTGGTGAACCGTGGCTCGCTCCACAGGCCGCCCTTGCGCACCTCCGGTGCTGGCGCGCCGGCCGGCTTCGCCGGCGCCTGCTGGCAGCTCGCCACGGTGAGCGCAGCTGCCGTCGTCAGCGATGCCAGGGTGAGGCGGGCAAGGGTCGGGCGCATGGGGGGCCTCCTCACCGTGGGTATGCGCAAAGCGGCCCGACCAGGGGACAGCGCCGAGCGCCAGCAGAACCGTTGGAAGCGTTTGGGATCGGTTGCGCTGGCGGGGCGAGGCGTTGCTGCTCCGCGATGCAGAGGGGGTCATCTCGATCCTCGGCCTCCACCGGGCCACCCCAGCGGGTGACCTTCACACAACTTCCTCCTGGGCCAAAGGGAGAACAACCGCGCACGCGGGACCGGTCACGCCGGAGTGGTGCTCCTGTCCGGTCCCGCCGTGCCGGTGGCGGCGCGTCCACCGCCCCTCCGGCGGTGCTGGCGGGAGGCGCCGCCGCGGCGCTCCCCGCCGCCGCTCCTCCCCCCGGCGTCCTTGCCGCCTCCACCGCCGCCGCCGCCGGCGCCTGCGCCTGGAGCGCCAGGTCGAGCAGCGCCGCCTTCTCGCAGTACGCCAGCGCCGCGACCGCGCGCACCAGGGCCGCCGGCTCGAAGCCGGCGGCCGTCACCCGCGCGGCGAAGTCCGGCGCCTCCTGGACGCGCAGCGCCAGGTGCCCGGCATCGACCCGGCGGCGATGATCGCCGCCATCCGAGCGCTCTCCTTCGGCGAGAAGATCGCCCTCCTCGACCTGGCGGTGCAGGAGCAGGCGCCGGCGGCGGTGGAGGTGTCGGGGTGATGAGCACTTGTGGCGATCTCGCCCATGCCCTGGAGACTCCCCTGCGGGCCCTTGTGCAATTCTTTTCCTTGTTCGCCGCCAAGGACCTGCACCTATGTCCGCTGGGCTCGCCATGAAACGACCTGGAATCCGGACGCGGAGGTCGAGTGGCTGCTGCGCCTAGCCGCGGCAGAATACGAGGGGATGCACAACCAGCGGTGGTGCCGCTACGAGCTGGCGCGCATCGCGGCGCTGCGGGCGTAGCTCGCAGGCGGCACCGGGTGATGACGCTAGCCGTCGGCCCGCAGACTGATCAGCGGATCCACCCGCGCCGCGCGCCGCGCCGGCAGCCAGTTGGCGGCGAGCGCCACGGCGCAGAGGAGCGCCGCCACGCCGGCGAACGTCGCCGGGTCGCTCGCGCTCACGCCGTACAGCTGGCCGGCCACCAGGCGGCCCGCGGCCCAGGCCAGCGCTGTGCCCAGCGCGACCCCCAGGGCCACCGTCCGCATCGAGCCGGCGACCACCATGCCCACCACCTGGCCCCGGCCGGCGCCCAACGCCAGGCGGATGCCGATCTCGCGTGTGCGCTGGGCCACGGTGTAGCTGACCACGCCGTAGACGCCGGCGGCGGCCAGCGCCAGGGCGAGCAGGCCGAAGAGGCCCACGAGCTGGGTCTGGGCGCGCTCGGCGGCGATCGAACCGGCGATCACCTGCTCCAGGCTCCGCACGTCGTCGAGCGGCAGCTCGCGGTCCAGGGCGGCGACGGCGCGGCGCAGCGCCGCGGCGAGCCCGGCAGGCGGCACCGCCGCGCGCACCACCAGCGTCATCGCCGGCGACGGGTGCTGCAGCTGCGGCCGGTAGACCAGCGGCTCGGGCGCCTGACGCAGCGAGCCGGCGCGGATGTCGCCGGCGACGCCCACGATGGTCAGCCACGTGGGATGGGCATCGCCGGGCGACGCGAAGGCGATGCGCCGGCCGAGCGGGCTCGCGCCCGGCCACACGCGGAGCGCCGCCGCGTGGCTGACGATCGCCACCGGCGGGCTGCCGCTGCGGTCGGCGGCGCTGAAGTCGCGTCCCGCGAGCAGCGGGATGCCGAGCGTCCGGAAGTAACCGGGCATGACCGTCGCCACTCCCGCCGCCGGCTGCTCGGGCGAACCCTCCTCCCCGGGCAGCGCGGCGCGCCCCTCGACCAGGAACGTCAGGCTGACGCGCGAGCCCGAGAGCGGCAGGGGATCGACCGTCGCCGCGTCCGTGACCGCCGGCAGCTTCCGCGCCTCCTCCACCAGGCGGCGGGCGATCTCCGCCACCGCGGCGTCGTCCGCGTACCTGGAGCCGGGGAGCGAGACCGGCGCCGCGGCGACGCCGCCGGGCGCAAAGCCCAGGGGCGCCGACTGCAGTCGCCAGAAGCTGCGCAGCAGGAGCCCGGCCGCGGCGAGCAGCCCGAGCGCCAGCGCCACCTCGCCGACCACCAGCCCCTGGCGCAGCCGCCGG
>JASLEW010000468.1 GCA_030150965.1 Thermoanaerobaculia bacterium
GGCCTCGGCCGGCCGCTGAGCCCGCCGGCATCCAGGGCGCCCTCCGGCTCCGCTCGGCTCCGGCCGGCTCCTCGGCTCTCCGGAACCGCCCTGGTCGGGGCCATCCCTCCGGGGGCTATCCCTCCGGCGACGCCGCCGGCGCCGATCGGTTGTAAAATGATGGCAGGGGCCGAGGGGCGCCGGGTGGGCGCGCCGGCTTCCCAGCGGCGGCCGGCGGCTGCCGGCGCCGGCCCGCCAAGGCCGCCTGTAACACGAGCACCACTCCTGCGTACAAGAGGGAAGGTGTGAGGGGACTCCGGCTCCGGGCCTGGAGTCCGGTTGCGGGCGGCCCCGCCCGGCCGAACGTCCCGGACGGGCGCGGTCGCCGGCACTTGGGAGACGCGATGCGACGCAAGGCAATCATCTGGTTCCTGGCCGTCATCGGCCTGGCGGTGCTGCTGGGCGGCTGGGTGCTGCTGCGGCGCGGCGGCGACGCCACGCCGGTCGAGACGGCGGTGATCGGCCGCGGCGACCTCCAGGCGAAGGTCACCGCCAACGGCAAGGTGCAGGCGCAGAAGCGGGTCGACGTCTCGGCCACCATCGCCGGCCAGATCACCCGGCTCGCCGTGCAGGAGGGCGACCGGGTCAAGAAGGGGCAGTTCCTGCTGCAGATCGATCCGGTCAACCCGCGCGCCATGGCGCGCAGCAACGAGTACTCGATGGAGGCGTTGCTGCACGACCTCGATTCGGCCAAGGCCAACCTGGAGCTGAGCCGGGCCGACTTCCGGCGCGCCGACGGCAACCACCGGGCGGGCATCATCCCCGAGGCCGACTTCGAGAAGGCGCGCGCCACGATGCTCAGCGCCCAGGCGGCGGTGGACGGCGCGCAGCGCCGCGTCGACCAGGCGCGCGCCACCCTCGAGGGCGCCCAGGACACCCTGTCGAAGACCACCATCCACGCCCCGATCGACGGCATCGTCACCTCGCGGCCGGTGGAGGAGGGCGAGGTGGCGGTGATCGGCATCCAGAACAGCCCCGGCACCGTGCTGCTCACCATCTCGGACATGTCGGTGGTGGAGGCCGAGATGGAGGTGGACGAGACCTCGATCCCGGCGGTCAGGGTCGGCCAGGAGGCGGTGGTGCGCATCGACGCCTTCCCCGACCAGTCGTTCGCGGGCGTGGTCACCGAGGTGGGCAGCAGCCCGATCTCGGGCACCGCCGCCGGCTCGACCGACGCCATCAAGTTCAAGGTCAAGGTGCGGATCAAGAACCCGCCGGCCGGCATCAAGCCGGGGCTCTCGGTGCAGGCCGACATCCTGACCGGCTTCCGCTCGCAGGCGCTGGAGGTGCCGATCCAGGCGCTGGTGGTGCGCGACGTCGAGCGCCGGCCCGGGGTGGCGCCGGCGCCCGGCGCGCCGCGCGACGAGGAGGGCGTCTACCTGCTGGAGGGCGGCCGGGCGCGCTTCCAGCCCATCCAGACCGGCCTCATGGGCGACCTGATGGTCGAGGTGCGCGGCGGCGTCAGGGCCGGCGAGACGCTCATCACCGGGCCGTTCCGCGCCCTGCGCACGCTGCATCCGGGCGACGCGGTGACGCTCGACAAGGCCAAGCCGAGGGACGCCGCGGCCGGCGCCGCCGGCGGCGGCTGAGCGGCGGCGGGCCGGCCGATGGCATTCGGCGAGCTGCTGCGCGAGGTCCTGCGCACGGTCAGGGCCAACAAGCTGCGCAGCTTCCTCACCCTGCTCGGCGTCATCATCGGGGTGGCCACCCTGGTGGCGGTGGTGGCGGTCATCTCGGGGCTCAACGTCTTCGTCCGCGACAAGGTGTTCGCCCTGGCGCCCGACGTCTTCATCGTCAGCAAGCTCGGCATCGTCAAGAGCCATCAGGACTTCATCGACGCGATGAAGCGCCGCGACATCACCCTCGCCGACTACCGGCAGATCGCGCCGCTGCTCGGCCGCGCGCGCCGGGTGGGGGCCGAGGAGGGCGGCTCGATGCCGGTCGTCTTCCGGGACCACCGCCTGGCCGACGTCGCGGTGCACGGCACCACCGCCAACTACGCCGACCTGATGCGCCTGGACCTGGCGACCGGCCGCTTCTTCCTCGACAGCGAGGAGGCGGCCGGGCTGCCGGTCGCGGTCATCGGCTGGGACGTCAAGGACGAGCTCTTCCCGCAGCTCGACCCGCTCGGCCGCACGGTGCTGGTGGGCGGCATCCCGTTCCGGGTGATCGGCCTGGTGGCCAAGCAGGGGCGGGTGCTCGGGCAGAGCCGCGACAATCAGGTCTTCCTGCCGCTCACCGCCTTCCGCCACAACTTCGGCAGCCGCACGTCGCTGTCGCTCTTCGTCCAGGCGCGCGGCGGCGTCGCCGGCGTCGAGGCCGCCGCCGACGAGGCGCGCGGGGTGCTGCGGGCGCTGCGCCACACCTCCTTCCGCGATCCCGACCCCTTCGGCGTGGTCACCGCCGAGAGCCTGCAGACCCTGTGGACGCAGATCTCGGCCGCCGCCTTCGTCCTGTCGCTGCTGATCGCCTCGGTGTCGCTCGGCGTGGGCGGCGTGGTCATCATGAACATCATGCTGGTGGCGGTCGCCGAGCGCACGCAGGAGATCGGCGTGCGGCGGGCGCTCGGCGCGCGGCAGCGCGACATCGGCCGGCAGTTCCTGCTCGAGGCCGCGGTGCTGTCGCTGGGCGGCGGCCTGGCCGGCGCGCTGCTCGGCTCGGCGGTGGCGCTGGCGATCAACGGCCTGCTGCATTTCCCGGCCCGGCCCTCGCCGTCGCTGGTGGCGCTCGGCCTCGGGCTGTCGGCGGCGGTGGGCCTGGCCGCCGGCTACCTGCCGGCGCGCAGCGCCGCGCGGCTGCCGGTGGTCGACGCGTTGAGGAGCGAATGAGCGGGGCGCGGCGCCGGCTGCGCCTGAACCTGCTCGAGAACATGCGCTTCGCGCTGGTGGCGATGCGCGCCAATAAGCTGCGCAGCTTCCTCACCCTGCTCGGGGTGATGGCCGGGGTGGCGACGGTCATCATGATGGTGAGCTTCGTGGTCGGCTTCGACAACTCGGTCAACGCCGCCTTCACCGCCTTCGGCACGCACCTGGTGCAGTTCCAGAAGTACGAGCCGCGTTTCGGGCCCAGTGCGATCCCCGAGGCCCAGCGCAACCGCCGCGACCTGACGCTCGCCGACGCGGCGGCGCTCAAGCGCCTGGCGAGCCTGGCGGCGGCGGTGTCGCCCGAGCGCTCTATCGCGACCGGCGTCGAGATCAGGACCGGGCGGGCGGAGGTCAACGGCCCGACGGTGATCGGCGTGACGCCGGACTATGCGCTGGCCAACAACCGCTTCATCCAGGACGGCCGCTTCCTGACCGACGCCGACGTGCGCCACGCGGCGCCGGTCTGCGCGCTCGGCGCCGACGTGGCCGACGCGCTGTTTCCCAACCGCGATCCGATCGACCGCACGATCGAGATCTCGGGGCGCGCCTACCAGGTGGTCGGGCTGTTCGAGAAGCAGGGCGCCTTCATGGGCGGCAGCCTCGACAACTTCGTCACCATCCCGATCACCGCCTTCGACGAGGAGTTCCCGCAGATCCGCGACGGCGGGCACGACACGCTGCACATCGCCACGGTGCCGCGGCGCAGCGAGGACTTCCAAAGGCTGATCGATCAGGAGACGGCGATCCTGCGCGTGCGCCGCAAGCTGCACGCCAACCAGGACAACGATTTCGCCACCTTCACCAGCGACAGCGGCCTGGCCACCTTCCGCCAGATCACCGGCGGCATCGCCGCGGTGATGATCGTGATCGCCGCGGTGGCCCTCCTGGTCGGCGGCGTGGGGGTGATGAACATCATGCTGGTCAACGTCACCCAGCGCACGCGCGAGATCGGGCTGCGCAAGGCGATCGGCGGCACGCGCCGCGACATCGCCCTGCAGTTCCTGGCCGAGGCGGTGACGCTCACCGGCGTCGGCGGCGGCCTGGGGATCGTCGCCGGCCTCTCCGCCGCCCTCCTCGCCCAGCTGCTCTTCAAGTTCCAGGCCGCGGCGCCCCTCTGGTCGATCGTCCTCGGCTTCGGCGTCTCCTCGGCCGTCGGCGTCCCCTTCGGCCTCTGGCCCGCGCTCAAGGCGGCGCGCCTGGACCCGATCGAGGCGCTGCGCTACGAGTGAGGGCCGGCGAGGGGCGGACCTGGCGCAGCACCCGGGCGAGGGCGGCGGCGAAGACGAGGGCCAACGGCACCAGGCCCTGGATGAGGAAGCGCGGCCAGGTCTCGGAGATGAACGGAGCTAGGTTGGCCGGCGGGTAGGTCTCGGCGTAGGCGGCCCAGGCCACGGCCAGGGGAACGAGACCGGCGAGGAAGAGGTCGCGGAGCGCGGGGCGGCGCAGGACCGGCGCGCCGGCCAGGAGGACCGCCAGGAAGAGCAGCCAGAAGCCCTGCCAGTCGGACCAGCGGAAGCTCAGGCGCGCCGCCTCGTGCAGGATGACCGGCAGGCGCGCGAGCGCGTTCGAGGCCAGGGTGAGCAGACGCAGGGCGGCGAAGTAGTCCTCGTCGAAGCGGTTGGGGATCGCCGCGCGCCAGGAGGCGAGGAGCGCGGCGGCGGCCAGGACGGGCAGGGCGGCGCCGGCCAGCCAGGCGAGGTCGCGGCCGGCGAGCGGCCGGCCG
>JASLEW010000484.1 GCA_030150965.1 Thermoanaerobaculia bacterium
GCCGCCGGCGTGCCCGCGGCCGGCTCTCCTGCCGCCGCCGCGGCCCCGGCGGCGCCGCTCGATCCGCGGCTCAGGACGGCCCAGGAGCTGCTGCTGGCCGGCGACGAGGCGGGGGCCCGGCGGGCGCTGGGGCAGATCCCGGCCGAGCAGCGGGCGGCCCTCGGTCCGGCCGACCGCGAGAGCCTCGACCAGCTCACGGCGGCGCTGGCCGCCGACTCGCGAGCCCGGATCGCCGCCGACCTGGCGGCGGGGCAGCGCCGCGGAGACGTCCGGCGGCTGGCCGACGCGGTGAGCGCCGCCCGGCGCGAGACCGGTCTGCCGGCGGCGATGCGGCGCGACCTGGACCGCGCCCGCCAGGCGGTGGACCTGGACGCCCGCCTGACCCAGGCCGAGAAGGCGCAGAGCGCTCCCGACGTGCTGCGCCAGGCGACCGCGCTGCTGGCGCTGGTGCCGCGCGCCGCCCGGGCGGGCGAGCGGCGGGCGGCGGCGGCGAGGACGCTCGAGGAGCAGGCCGACGCGGCGCTCGCCACCGGCGACACCGAGCGTGCCGCGGCCCTGGCCGGCCTGCTGCGGCAGGCCTGGCCCGACCGCGCCGGCCTGCAGGAGCGCACCGACCGCATCGAGGCGCAGCGGCGGACGGACGAGCGGCTGGAGGGGGCCCTGGCGGCGGCCGGACGGGCGGAGGCGGCGGGGCAGCCGCTCCAGGGCCTGGAGGCGCTGGCCGCCGTCGGCGGAGGCGCCGGCGGCGGGCCGGGCGGCCCGGGCCCGCGCTTCCGCGACCGCTTCCAGAGGCAGCGCGAGCGGCTGAGCCAGCTGCTCGCCAAGCTCGACGCGGCGCCGCCGGCGATCACCCTGCGCGCCGGCTACAAGCTGGAGTTCGACCGGGGCGAGCGCATCGCCGTGCCGCTGCGCATCACCGACGACCTGGCGGTCAAGGCCGCCGAATGCTGGGTGCGGCCGGAGGGGGCGGCGGCCTACCAGGCGGTGGCGGTGCGCCATCTGGGGGGCGCCGACTACGAGGCCGACATCCCGCCGGAGCTGCATCAGAACCGCCCGCTGGAGCTCTACGCCACGGCCACCGACAACTCCGGCCACCAGTCCTCGCTCGGCAGCCGCGACCGGCCGCTCAAGCTCAAGCGCCGCAACTGGCTGGAGAAGATCTTCGCCGGCAAGGAGAAGACCGGCACCGGGCGGTGAGGAGGAGCCCCCATCCCGGCCTCGCCTTGCTGCCGGAAGGCCAGATCGGTCCTGGCCAACGCCCGCCGCACCCGGGTTACCGCGGAATCGCTGTCCTCCGGCTTCCGCGGTTGACTTGGAGGGGCGCAGGGAATAGGATGCGCTCCTTTGGCGGAGGGAGGTTAGCTCAGCGGTTAGAGCACCTGCCTTACACGCAGGGGGTCGCGGGTTCGAATCCCTCACCTCCCACCAGGGGAGCGGTGGGCGGGAAGGTGGGAGGGCCGCCAGCAGCCGGTTTGCGGGGTCGTAGTTCAGCTGGTTAGAATGCCGGCCTGTCACGCCGGAGGTCGCGGGTTCGAGTCCCGTCGGCCCCGCCATTCGCCCTGTTGCAGCCTCCACTCGAGCGACGACGGTCCTCCGGTCTGCCCAGGGCGAAGCTCCCGGCGAGGGGACGAGGCAACGGCAGGCCCCAGGGAAGCGGTCCCAGCGAACCGCCGCCGATCACCGCCCGTGCGGAGAAGGGAAACGACAGATGCGCGACAAGATCAAGTTGGTATCGTCCGCCGGCACCGGCTACTTCTACACCACCAGCAAGAACAAGAAGCTCTCGACCGAGAAGCTGCGGATGAAGAAGTACGACCCCAAGGTCCGCAAGCACGTCGAGTTCGTCGAAGAGAAGCTGCGCTGAAGCTGACCCAGGCTGAACCGGCTGAACCGGCTGGAAAAGGGAGATCGCGATGTTCGAGGTACCCGCTCTGCCCTATGCGTTCGACGCCCTGGAGCCGCACATCGACGCCCGCACGATGGAGATCCATCACGACAAGCATCATGCGGCGTACGTGAACAACCTCAACAAGGCGCTGGAGAGCCACCCCGACCTGCAGCAGAAGACGGTCGAGGAGCTGCTGCGCGGCATCGACAGCCTTCCCGAGGCGGTGCGCACGGCGGTGCGCAACAACGGCGGCGGCCACGCCAACCACAGCCTCTTCTGGCAGATCATGGGTCCGGGCGGGGGCGGCCAGCCGGGGGGCGAGCTGGCCGGCGCCATCGACCGGGACCTCGGCGGCTTCGACGCCTTCAAGCAGAAGCTGGTCGCCGCGGCCACCGGCCAGTTCGGCTCGGGCTGGGGCTGGCTGGTGCTGGCGGACGGCAAGCTGGAGGTGGTTGCCCGTCCCAACCAGGACAGCCCGCTGATGGAGGGCAAGGTGCCTCTCCTCGGCGTCGACGTCTGGGAGCACGCCTACTACCTCAAGTACCAGAACCGGCGGCCGGACTACCTCGCCGCCTGGTGGAGCACGGTGAACTGGAAGCACGTCGAGGGCCTCTTCGGCAAGGCGCACGCCTGATCTCTCGGCGGTCCCGCCCAGGGTCCTGATGCCGCGGCTGCCGGTGGGAACGGCTAGGGCGTGTGGGTTTCGGTGCGGTACGCCCCTGGCCATCGGAGCCGATGGGGTCAGTTTCTGTCACCTGCCGGTCGAAACGATCCCAGCTAAGTGCTTCAAAGGAGAGGGCTCCGGGTTTTGTCCGGCCCTCCCGGCGCACGTGCGGGCCACGCGTCCGTCGTGTCTCTAAATTTTGTTTATAGAGAAGTTTGCACCTGTCTGCCAATTTAATTGGCAGGCAGCACCCCGAACATGGGCGTCACTTCAACTTTTCTCCAAGTACCCTCTACTTACAATGATTGCATCGAAGGGGCGGTTCCTGCCAGAAGAACCGGCATCGTGGACCGCCCCCCAGGGGGGACTCTTAGCCATGGCCAACATCGACCGGATCACCCAGGACTTCAGACGGGAGGAGCGCCACCTCACCAAGGTCTTCAAGGCGCTCTCCGATGGCACGCGCCAGGAGATCCTGCGCCTGCTCGAAGGCCAGCAGCGCACGGTCGGGGAGATCGTCGGCAACTTCAGCCTTTCCCAGCCGACCATCTCACGGCACCTTTCGGTCCTCAAGGAGGCCGAGCTGGTGCTCGACCAGCGCCAGGGGCAGAACGTCATCTACCGCCTCAACGACGACGCCCTGACCGGCTCGATGCAGGAGTTCTTCGGGCAGTTCCGCAGCTGCCAGGAAGTCATGCGCTGAGACCTCCCCAGGGGGACGCGGTGCGCCTCCGCCGCCAGCTCATCGCGGCGCAGGCGGCGATGACGAGCAGAGCCAGCCCACACACCCGGACCCCCCATACCCATCCAGCCGGCCGGTAATCGAGCACGGCGTGGTGGGTGCCGGGCGGCACGAGAAAGCCGAGGAAGGCGGCGTTGACCCGCAGCAGGCCGGCGGGATGGCCGTCGAGGCGCAGGCGCCACCCGCGGCACAGGGCGACACTGGACACGGTGAGGCCGCCGGCGGCGGTGGTGATGTCCAGGTCGAAGCCGTTCGGCCGCACCTCACGGAGATGGACGGTGCCGCGCTGGGGATGCGCTCCGGCGGCGTCCACGGCCGGCGCGCCGGCCGTCTCGGCCACGGCGATGGCGGCGAAGTCGGCGTTGGCCAGGGTGGTCCGGAGGGCATCCTCGGGGCCATGGGCGGGCCGCCAGGCCGCGGGGACGAAGAAGAGCGGCAGCGCCGCACGGTTGCGCCAGACGGTGCCGCCCAGAAGGTCCGCCGCCATCTCCCACGGGGCGCCGAGCCTCTCGCCGTGCCCCCCCAACAGGTAGCGCACCCCGAGATAGCTGAGGAAGGCGACCGGATAGGGCGGATGCACCGCGTCGAGGATCTGCCCGGGGAACGGCCGGAACGCCATGCCCGTCACCAGGGCCGCCCGCGCCGGCTGCATCGGGTCGTTGCCGCGCGGGTCCCATAGGCCGTAGAGGGACGCCAGGTTGGGCGTCAGGTCGTACCGGCTGCCGATCACCCGGAACGGCCGGTCGCGGTCGGCCGCGATCGCCTGGAGGGCGGGCGGCGGCGAGAGGTCGAAGAGCGGCGGCAGGACCGGCAGGAAGCGCCCGTTGAGCAGCCCCAGGTCGAGCGCCAGGCAGGCCACGGCCAGCCAGGGAAGCCGGTCGCGGCCGGCCGGCCCCAGCGACCCCATTGCTGTCACCGGCACCGCCGACCGGGTGGCCCGCCAGGCGAAGGCGGCCGCCATGACCAGGCAGCCGGCCAGGGCGGCCAGCCACCAGGCGCGCGGCGCCGTCACCGCGGGCGGCCGGACCAGCGCCAGGGCGCCGCCCATCGCCGCGCAGCAGGCGGCGGCGGTCCAGCGTCCGCGGCGGCTGGCGGCGAGCGGCTCGAGCCCCAGGCCCGCGCCCACCGCCAGCGCCAGGACCCAGAGCAGGCGCAGCCGGCCGTTGGTGGCCCGGTCCAGCAGCGGGATCGCGGTGACGATCTGGAGGAAGGGGGGGACGGCCAGGGCCGCCGCCGCCGCCGCCGCGCCGCCGGCGAGGACCGCCAGCGACCTCCCGCCGCCGGCCAGGGCGGCGGCCAGGGCGAGGGCGAGGGCCAGGCAGCCCGCATAGCCGCTGCTCAGCTCGACATAGTTCAACGGCCCGGCAAAGCCGCCGAACCGCGGGCTGCCGAAGGCGAGCGGATCGACCAGCACGCGCAGCTGCCCGGCGCTCGGCTCCGGCGGACGCAGCAGCCGTGGATCGCGCCGCAGCATCGCGCTGCGCACCCCCTCGGGAATGGCCTCCAGCACCGGCAGCAGCGCCGGCGCCGCCAGGCACGCCGCAAGCGCCACCGCCGCCGCCACCCGCCCGAGATAGCGCCGGCGCGGCGCGGCGCCGGGCAGGACCAGGAGCCCGAGGCCGACCGCGGCGGCGCCCAGCGCCGCGTGCGCCAGGGTCTCGGGATGCCCGGAGAGGGCAAGGCCGGTGGCGCAGGCGGTCAGGCCGGCGAGACCCCCGCGGCCGCCGCGCCGCAGGAGCACCAGGCCGAGCAGGACCCCCGGCAGCCAGGCCATCGCCATGCTCTGCGGGTGAAAGCCCCAGCCGATCGAGAACACCGAGAAGGTGTAGGCCACCGCTCCGAAAACGGCCCCGGCACGCCCGGCCCCGAGCGCCGCGAGCAGCGCATCGGTCAGCAGCAGCGAGAGCAGGAGGCGGAGGGCGGCGGTGACCGGCAGGGCGCGCACGGGCGGCAGCGGCAGGGTGAGCAGGCCGAGCGGCGAGAAGGGGGCCGAGGAGGCGTTGCCGAGCAGCGGCCCGCCGGTGCCCATCTCGTTCGCCCAGAGCGGCGCCTCGCCGTGCAGCAGGCGGTCGCGCACCAGGGCGCGGAACGGCAGCATCTGGAGGGGGACGTCGATCAGCTCCCGGTTGGCCGGCGGCGCCGGGGCCGGGAGCATCTCCACGAACGGGCGGACGAGATAGGCGATGTCGGACGGCACCTGCACCCCCGCGGTGGTCAGCGGCACGGCGAAGAAGGCGCCCGCGAGCAGGGTGTAGGCCGCGGTCGTCCGCCACCCCGGCTCCTGCCGCCAGCGGCGCACGCACCACCCGATCAGGGCGGCGCCCGCCAGGTAGAGGACGAGGGGCATGGGGGGGCGATTATGGCATTGGCAGCAGCCTCCAGGGCGCGCTATACTTTTCCGTCCGGGCGCTGGCCGGCCGTCCGGCTGCGCCGCCGGCTGCAGGTTTCCTCACAGCTTCAGCGAGCTCCGGCAAACGAGTTTCAGGCGGTGTAGCTCAGTTGGTTAGAGCAAGCGGCTCATATCCGCTGTGTCAGGGGTTCAAGTCCCTTCACCGCCACCATCCGTTCCTCGCTCCCGCTCCTTCCTCCCCGCCCCGGCGTCCCTGGATCCTCGCATCGTGACGCTGCTCGACGGGCTCGGCGCGTTCTTCCGGGCGCAACCTCTCGCCCCCGGCGAGGGCCTGGTCGTGGCCTTCTCGGGCGGCGGCGACTCGACGGCGCTGCTCTGGGGACTGGCGCGGCTCGCTCCCGCCTGGAGGATCCGCCTGCTCGCCGCGCACCTCGACCACGGCATGGACGCCGGCTCGGCGGCGCGGGCGGACCATGCCGGCCGCCTGGCCCGGCAGCTCGGCGTGCCCCTGGTGAGCCGGCGCCACGAGATGGCGCGGTGGCACGGCCGCGGGGAGAGCCCGGAGGCCGCCGCGCGGCGGGTGCGCTACGAGTTCCTCGACGAGGTCCGCCGCCGCTTCGGCGCGCGCTTCGTGGCCACCGCCCACCACCGCGGCGATCAGGCCGAGACGGTGTTGCTGCGCCTCGCCGGCGGCAGCGGCCTGCGCGGTCTGGCCGGCATCCGGCCCGTCCGGGGCACGGTGGTGCGGCCGCTGCTGGAGCTGACGCCCGCGGCGCTGCGTGCCGCCGTCGAGGCCGCGGGCCTGGCGCCGGTTGCCGACCCGGGCAACGCCGATCCGCGCCAGCCGCGCAGCCGGGTGCGCCACCACCTGCTGCCGCGCCTGGCCGGCGGCGAGGAGGGGCCGGCGGCGGACGGCGCGAGCCCGGCGGACCCCGCGAGGACCGCGGACCCCGCGCGCACCGCGA
Organism: Thermoanaerobaculia bacterium; assembly: GCA_030150965.1. Lineage (GTDB taxonomy): Bacteria > Acidobacteriota > Thermoanaerobaculia > Multivoradales > UBA5704 > JASLEW01. The sequence continues at coordinate 6,610 of JASLEW010000484.1, forward strand.
GCACCGCGGACCCCGCGAGAGCCGCGATCCCCGCGAGCACCGCGAACCAGGACGGGCCGGTCGCCCTGGAGGCCGCCGTCGAGGCGCTGGCCGGCGGCCTGGCGCGCCTGGCGGCACGGACGCGGCGTGCCCTGCCGGCGCTCGACCGGCGCCTGGCGGAGGCGATCGATCTGCGGGCGCCGCTCGCGCCGCCGCCGCCGCTGGCACCCCCGGCGCCGGCCATGCCCAACGATGCGGGCGATGCGGGCGATGCGAGCGATGCGGGCGATGCGGGCGATGCGGCGGCCGGCGCGAGCGCCGATTGGCGGCGGCTCCTGGCGCTGCCGGAGCCCCTGCTGCTCCCGGCCCTCGCCCTGCTGCACCACCGTAGCGGCGCCCCCTGCCCCGCCTCGCGGGCGGCGGGGCGCGAGTTGCGCACCCAGCTGCCGCCGCAGCTGGGTGCGCAACTCGCGCCCCGCCGCCCGCGAGGCGGGGCAGGGGGCGCCGCTACGGTGGTGCAGCAGGGCGAGGGCCGGGAGCAGCAGGGGCTCCGGCAGCGCCAGGAGCCGC
>JASLEW010000497.1 GCA_030150965.1 Thermoanaerobaculia bacterium
CCGGCGCCGGCTGCCGCCGGCGGGGCCGCCGCGGGCGCCGCCGGCCGCCAGGACTTTTGAGCGCCGGATCTTCGTTCTGCTCAGGGGGAACCGCTCCCGCGGCCCCTTTCACCCTGAATCGGGAGACCCGATGGCCCAAGAAGATTTCGATCTGATCATCATCGGCAGCGGCCCCGGCGGCTACGTGGCCGGCATCCGCGCCGGCCAGCTCGGCCTGCGCGTGGCCGTGGTCGAGAAGGACCCCAAGTTCGGCGGCACCTGCCTGCACCGCGGCTGCATTCCCACCAAGGCGCTGCTGCACACCGCCTCGCTGCTCGACGAGATCCGCGGCGCCGGCGAGCACGGCATCCAGGTGGCGGCGCCGGCGCTCGACATCGCCCGCGCTCACGACCGCAAGCGCAAGGTGGTGGACAAGAACGCCCGCGGCATCGAGGCGCTGTTCAAGAAGTACAAGGTGACCGGCATGATCCAGGGGACCGGCCGGCTGACCGGCCCCCACGAGGTGGAGGTGGACGGGCCGGAGGGCAGGCGCACGCTCAGGACGCGCTTCGTGATGATCGCCACCGGCTCGGTGCCGCGCGACGTGCCGGTGGCGCCCGCCGACGGCGAGCGCATCCTCAACTCCGATCACGTGCTGCAGCTCGAGCGGGTGCCGAAGTCGATCGCTGTCCTCGGGGCGGGCGCCGTGGGCACCGAGTTCGCGTCGCTCTATGCCTCGTTCGGCAGCGAGGTGACGCTCGTCGAGATGCTGCCGCGCATCCTGCCGATCGAGGACGAGGAGGTGTCGGCCGAGCTGGAGAAGGCGCTGCGGCGGCGCAAGATCAAGGTGCTCACCGGCGCCCGCCTGAGCGCGGCGGAGCGCACCGAGTCCGGGGTGCGGCTGACCGTCGAGCGGCAGGGGAAGGCGGCGGGGCCGGGGACCCCGGCGACCCCGGCGGCCCCGACGTCCCCGACGATCATCGAGGCCGAGCTGCTGCTCTCCGCCGTCGGCCGCCGGCCGGTCACCGAGGGGCTGGGCCTGGAGGCCCTGGGCATCGAGCTGGAGCGCGGCTACGTCAAGGTCAACCCGCTGATGCAGACCGCGGTGCCCCACATCTACGCCATCGGCGACGTGGTGAACACGCCGTGGCTCGCCCACGTGGCCTCGGCCGAGGGGATCCTGGCGGTCGAGCACATGGCCGGCCAGACGGTGCGGCCGATCAACTACGACCACGTGCCGTCCTGCACCTACTGCGATCCGGAGGTGGGCAGCGTCGGCCTCTCCGAGGCGCGGGCGCGCGAGCGCGGCTACGAGGTGGCGGTGGGGAAGTTCCCCTTCACCGCCCTGGGCAAGGCCGCGATCATCGGCCACACCGGCGGTTTCGTGAAGGTGGTGCGCGAGACGCGCTACGACGAGCTGCTCGGGGTGCACATCATCGGCCCGAGCGCCACCGACCTGATCGCCGAGGCCTGCGCCGCGCTGCAGATGGAGGCCACCGACGAGGAGCTGCTGCACACCATCCACGCCCACCCGACGCTGTCCGAGGCGGTGGGAGAGGCCGCGCACGCCGCCTACGGCCATGCCATCCATTTTTAAGCAGGGGACCCCTTTGCCCGCTGCGGCCGGCAGCGCCGTCGGAGCTCCGATGCGTCGCGCAACTGACCAGCGTCGATCGGATCGCCTCCCACATCCCCCCAACCCCCTTCCCACCCCTCCGGGGGGGAAGGGGGCATCACGGCCACCTTCGTCGCTTGGGGGCGGCCATGGCCGCTCGGCAACTTCCAGGACGGCGGGCTCCAAGGCGGCGAGCCGGCGGCGGCCGGCGGCGGATCAGGCGGTGGAGAGCCTGGCGCCGACCGAGCTCGGGCGCGACGCGCAGCTTGCGCTCTACCGCTTCATGAAGCTCAACCGCATGGTGGAGGAGCGGCTGGGCAACCTCTACCGCCAGGGGAAGGTGGTCGGCGGCCTCTATTCGAGCCGCGGCCAGGAGGCCACCTCGGTGGGCAGCGCCTACGCGCTCGCGCCGCAGGACTTCATGGGGCCGCTGATCCGCAACCTGGGGGCGATGCTGGTGCGCGGGGTGCAGCCGCGCGAGGTGATGATGCAGTACATGGCCAAGGGGGGGAGCCCGACCGGCGGCAAGGACGGCAACACCCACTTCGGCGACCTCAAGCGCGGCCTGGTGGCGCCGATCTCGATGCTCGGCGCGCTGATCCCGGTGATGGCGGGGGTGGCGCTGGCCGGCAGGATGCAGGGGCGCGACCTGGTGGCGCTCACCTACATCGGCGACGGCGGCACCTCGACCGGCGACTTCCACGAGGGGCTCAACATGGCGGCGGTGCTCGGCGTTCCCCTGGTGCTGATCGCCGAGCACAACGGCTATGCCTACTCGACGCCGACGGCGCGCCAGATGCTGGTCGCGGACATCGCGGTGCGCGCCGCCGCCTACGGCATCCCCGGCGAGATCGTGGACGGCAACGACGTGCTGGCGGTGCACGCGGTGACCCGGCGCGCCGTCGAGCGCGCCCGCGCCGGCGGCGGCCCCACGCTCATCGAGGCCAAGACCTTCCGCATGAAGGGGCACGCCGAGCACGACGACGCCGGCTACGTGCCCCGGGAGCTGGTCGAGCACTGGCGCCGGCGCGACCCGATCGAGCGCTTCGAGCGCCACCTCCTGGACGGCGGTCTGGCCACCGCCGAGGAGCTGGAGCGGATCGGCCAGGCGATCGACGCCGAGCTGGTGGCGGAGATGGACCTCGCCCTGGCCTCGCCGATGCCGCCGCCGGAGCGCGCCTTCGAGCGCGTCTATGCGGAGACAGGGGCCGAGGCGGGCGCGGAGGGGGGGCGGTGAGCGCCGGCACCTACCTCGACGCGGTCCGCCAGGCGCTCTGGGACGAGATGGAGAGCGACCCGCGGGTGTTCCTGCTCGGCCAGGACGTCGGCACCTACGGCGGCCCCTTCCGGGTGACCGCGGGGATGCTCGACCACTTCGGGCCGGGCCGCGTCATCGACACGCCGATCAGCGAGTCGGCGATGGTGGGGACCGCCATCGGCGCGGCGCTGCTCGGCATGCGGCCGGTGGTCGAGATGCAGTTCATCGACTTCATCTCGTGCGCCTTCAACCAGATCATCAACTTCGCCGGCCCCAACTACTACCGCTGGGGAGAGCCGGTGCCGCTGGTCATCCGCGGCCCGGCGGGCGGCAACGTCCACGGCTCGGCCTTCCACAGCCAGAACCCGGAGTCGTACTTCCAGCACACGCCGGGGCTCAAGATCGTGGCGCCGGCCACGGTCGCCGACGCCTACGGCCTCCTCCGGGCGGCGATCCGCGATCCCAACCCGGTGCTCTACTTCGAGCACAAGTACCTCTACCGGCGGATCAAGGACGAACTGCCCACCGGCGGAGAGCCGGTGCCGCTCGGCCGGGCGCGCCTGGCGCGGGCGGGGCGCGACCTGTCGGTGGTTAGCTACGGTGCTATGCTTCATGTCGCATTGGAGGCGGCCGAGCGCCTCGCCGTGGAAGGGATCGATCTCGAAGTCCTCGATCTGCGCACCCTCAAGCCGCTCGACGAGGAGGCGATCCTCGCCACCGTGCGCAAGACCAACAGGGTGTTGGTGTTGACCGAAGAGCAGCAGACCGGCTCGGTGGCCGGGGAGGTGGCGGCGCGGATCGCCGAGAAGGCCTTTGCCTGGCTCGACGGGCCGGTCCATCGCCTGTGCTGCCCCGACACGCCGGTGCCCTACAGCCCGACCCTGGAAGAGGCCTACCTGCCGAACGTGGAGAAGCTCGTCGGGCGCGTGCGCGAGCTGGCCGCCTTCTAGGCCACCGCGCACCGGCCGCCGGACCGCCCGGCCGGCCTCCGCGGATGGCGGATGCGGCGGCGGGGCCGGGGCGCCCAGGGTGCTTTGAGGAACGCGCTGAGCAACGGAGAACGGAGAAGGGATTGCCATGGCTACGGATGTCGTGATGCCCCAGATGGGCGAGTCGATCGCCGAGGGAACGATCACCAGATGGCTGGTCAAGGTCGGCGACAAGGTGGAGCGCGACCAGCCGCTGTTCGAGATCTCGACCGACAAGGTGGATGCCGAGATCCCCAGCCCGGCGGCCGGGGTGCTGCTGGAGATCCGCAACAAGGAAGGCGAGACCGTGCCGGTCAACCAGGTGGTGGCGGCGATCGGCGAGGCCGGCGAGGCGCCGGCCGGCGGCGGGGCTCCC
>JASLEW010000503.1 GCA_030150965.1 Thermoanaerobaculia bacterium
CGGCCGGCGGCGGCCGGCGCGCGGGTGGCCGCCGCGGCGCGGGCGGCCGCCGGTGCGCCTTCGTCCGCGGGGATCGTGGCCGGGGAGCCGGGAGCCAGGGATTCCATGAGGTCTCCGTTCCATGCCGGCCGCGGCCGGCCCAGCGACAGAGCGGCGGCGGCACCGGGGCGCGCCGCGGGTCAGAGCAGGGCGCCGCGGTCGCCCTCTCCCAGCATGGCCGCGCGCACCAGGGGCAGCGGCGGCCCGCCAAAGGATAGCAGGCGGTCGTGGAACTCCCGCCAGCCGCGGCCGGGCGCGGCGGCGAGCCAGTCCTGGCGCAGCTTGCGGATGATCAGCTTGCCCAGGGTGTAGTTGAGGTAGGCGGGATCGAAGGTGCCGCGCGCCGCCTGCTGCCGGGCGCTAGCCGGGTCCTGGTACGCCTGGTCGCGGAACATCGCCTCGGCGTCGTCGATCGTCATCTCGCCGGTGTGCAGGCCGATCGCCACCAGCAGCCGGACATTGCGCAGCAGCGCGTTCTGCAGCTGGCCGATGTGGGTCTCGGGGTCGCCGCCGCCGAAGCCGGCCTCCCACAGCAGCTCCTCGCTGTAGTGCGCCCAGCCCTCGGCGAACGCATAGCCGATGAACAGGCGGGAGAGGTTGGCGGGGGCGCGGTTGGAGTGCAGGAACTGGAGGAAATGGCCGGGCCAGACCTCGTGCGCGCTGACGAAGAGCAGGTCGGCCTCGCTCGGCACGTAGGCCGCGCGCTCGGCGGCGGACCAGGCGGGATCGGGAGGCGCGATGTGGAAGATGGACGGCAGGTGGCGGTCGTAGGGTCCGGGGATCTCGATGTAGGCGGAGTTCCAGCGCTGGTGCGGCGGCGCCTCCTCGACCAGCGCCTCCTCGCTGCCGGGGATGGAGACCAGCCCCTTGTCCTCGACGAAGCGGCGCAGCAGGCCGAGCTGGCGGCGGGCGCCGGCGACCGGCCCGTCCAGGGGCTTCCTGGCCGCCACCCGCGCCATGACGGCGGTGATCCCGGCGGCTCCGGGGCCGAGCCTCTCGCCTCGCGCCTCCTGGTAGCGCGCGCAGGCGCGGGCCAGGGAGTCGAGGTTGCGCTCCAGGTCGTGGCGGCCGGCGGCGGCGACGGCCGCGAGCGGCACGTCGATGAGCTCGGTGGCCTGGAGCATGCGGGCCATGCGCCGCTCGCCCAGGCGGAAATCGGCGGTGCAGCGCCCGGCCACGCGCTCGCCCTCGAACCAGGCGGCCAGGCCGGCCAGCGCCTGGGCGGCCTCCTCGCCGGCGGCGTGCACCTCGGCGAGGAGCTCCGGGCCGAGCGCCGGGCCGCCGCCGGCCTCCGGCCGGGTGCAGCTCCTGGCGGCCGGCGCCTGGGCCATGGCGGAGAACAGCGCCGGCACCACGGTGCCGCAGTAGTTCACCATGCCGGCGAAGTTGGTCGCCCCGAGGTCGGCGAAGGTGCGGGGGAGCGGCGGGCGCAGGTTGGCGCGCGCCTGGGCGATGGCGTGCGGCACCGCGCGGGCGTAGCGCGCGAACGCCGCGGCGCGCACGGCCGGCGGAGCGTAGTCGCGGCTGACATAGAGGCTCGGGTCGAGCGCCGAGGAGTAGAACAGCGGATTGGCGTAGGGTGCGCCCGCCTCTTCGCGCCAGAACAGGTCGCCGGCGATCAGCGCCAGGACGTGCTCGCGCTGGCGGCGGCGGTCCTCGTCCAGGGCGGCGGCCGGAAACTCGGTGGCGCGGCGGCGCACGGCGCAGACCCGGCGCACCTCCCGGTCCATCCCCTCGCCGCTCCAGTCCGGCAGCCGTCCGTCGAAGTCGTGGCGGCCGCAGGCCGCGGCGTAGGTGGGGTGGGCCGTGAAGTAGCCCTCGATGAACTCGACGACGAACCGGTCCCAGGCCGCGGCCAGCTCCGGGGCCGGCGGCGCGGGCGGCGCGGCTTGCGGCATCGAAGCCTGCGGCATCGCGGTACCGGCGCGGTCGGCGGCGTGGGCGCCGTGGGCGCCATGGGCAGCGGGGGTGGGATCGGGTCGGGCCGGGGCGGTGGCCACCGGAGCTGCCAGGGTGGCCGGGGCGGCGAAGGTGGTCGAGGGGGCGCGTGGGGTCACGTTTGAGAGTCTAAGCCGAAATGCTGCGTCTGTGACCGAGCACCTTGCGATAGCATCGAGCCGGCAAATTCGCCGCGATACCACCCCCGGGCACGTGCCGCCGCCGAGCGCTCCGGCGCGCCCGCCGCCCGGGTCCGACCGAGGGATAGGGAGGTTGCGCCATGGCCGAGCCCGCGCCGCAGAACCTTGCCAATCATGCCCGCTACGTGCCGCTGTTCCATTTCGCCGGCGGCGGGCTGGTGCTGGTGAACCTGCTGTGGTCGTTCGTACGCATCTACCACGCGCTGCGCGTGCCCGGCCGCTTCGCCATCGGCGACAGCCTGGACGGGCTGGTGGTCGCGCTCCTGCTCGTCATCCTCCTCTGGTACACGCGGCAGTTCCCGATCACCGCCCAGGACCGGATCATCTGCCTGGAGATGCGCCTGCGGCTGACCGAGCTGCTGCCGGCGGACCTGCGGGGCCGCATCGGCGAGCTGCGTCCCGACCAGCTGATCGCCCTGCGCTTCGCCTCCGACGAGGAGCTGCCGGAGCTGACCCGGCAGGTGCTGGACGGCAAGCTCGCGACCGGCAGCCAGATCAAGAGCCAGATCCGCAACTGGCGGCCCGACCACCTGCGGGTCTGAGGCCGCCGGCGGCGCCGAGCGCCCTGCCCGCCCGGCCGGGCGGACGCGCGCCCGCCGCCCCGCTC
>JASLEW010000539.1 GCA_030150965.1 Thermoanaerobaculia bacterium
ACGGCCTGCTGCCGCACTTCAACTCCCAGGGAGCGCGCGAGGACATCGAGGAGGAGCGCCGGCTGCTCTACGTGGGCATGACCCGCGCCCGCGCCGCTCCGCGACGGGGCCGCGCCGCCGCCGCCGAAGAAGGCGTACACCCCCTGGGCGCGCGGGTCGAAGCGCGGCTCGGCGAACAGGGTCGGGCTCTGGGTGACGTCGAGCAGCTCGCTCGGCAGCTCCGCCAGGAACGGCGACTCCGCCTGGTCCTGGTAGCGGCCGGCGATGCGGCGGCGGCGGCAGCAGGTGAGCATCAGCCGCTCGCGCGCCCGCGTCATCCCGACGTAGAGCAGCCGGCGCTCCTCCTCGATGTCCTCGCGCGCGCCCTGCGAGTTGAAATGGGGCAGCAGGCCGTCCTCCAGGCCGGCCACCACCACGGCGCGGAACTCCAGCCCCTTGGCGCTGTGCAGCGTCATCAGCGACACGCCGCGCTCGGCCTGGTAGGTGTCCAGGTCGCTCACCAGCGACACGTGGTCGAGGAAGGCGGTGAGCAGGTCGGGGTCGCTGGCGTTGTAGCTGTTGGCCTCGGTGAACTGCTGCGCCGCCGACAGCAGCTCGCGGATGTTCTCCAGGCGCGCCTGGTCCTCGGCGTCGTCCTGCCGGTAGAGGTTGGCGTAGCCGGTGGCGGCGAGCAGCCGGTCGAGCAGCGCCGGCAGCGGCAGCTCCTCGGCGGCCTGCTGCAGCCCGGCGATGAGGTCGCGGAAGCGGCGCACCGCGGTGGCGCTGCGCGACGGCAGCCCGCCCAGCTGATCGAGGTTGACCACGTCCCACAGCGGCTCGCCGAGCGACAGCGCCTGCTCGCGCAGCATCTCCAGGGTGGACTTGCCGATGCCGCGCGGCGGCTGGTTGAAGATGCGCGACAGCGAGAAGTTGTCGCGCGGGTTGCGCAGCACGCGCAGGTAGGCGATCAGGTCCTTGATCTCGGCGCGGTCGTAGAAGCGGACGCCGCCGACCAGGGCGTAGGGGATCTCGCGCTTGAGCAGCTCGTCCTCGATGGCGCGGGTCTGGGCGTTGGTGCGCACCAGGACGGCCATGTCGCGCAGCTTGACCTGGCGGGCGAGCCCCTGGAGGGTATCGCTCACCCACCGCGCCTCCTCGATCTCGTCGGCGGCGCGGTAGAGGCGGATGCGCTCGCCGCCGCCGTGGTCGGTCCACAGCCGCTTGCCGCGCCGGTTGACGTTGTGGGCGATGAGCGCCCCCGAGAGGTCGAGGATGTTCTGGGTGGAGCGGTAGTTGCGCTCCAGCTTCCGCACCACGGCGCCGGGGAAGGCATGCTCGAACTCGAGGATGTTGCCGAGGTCGGCGCCGCGCCAGCGGTAGATGCCCTGGTCCTCGTCGCCCACCGCGGTGAGGTTGCCGGTGCCGCCGGCCAGCTCCTGGATGAGGCGCAGCTGGGCGTGGTTGGTGTCCTGGTACTCGTCGACCAGGAGGTAGCGGGTGCGGGCCCGCACCCGCTGGCGCACCTCGGGGTCGGTCACCAGGAGCTTGACGGCGAGCGAGATGAGGTCGTCGAAATCGACGCCGGAGGCCTGCAGCAGCAGCCCCTGGTACTTGCGGTACAGCGCCGCCACCTTCTTCTCGAAGAAGTTGCTGGCCGCCGACTCGTAGGCGGCCGGCTCCACCAGGCGGTTCTTGGCGGCGCTGATCTGGGCCAGGACGGCGCGCGGCGAGAAGGCGGTCTCGGAGAGGCCCTCGCTCGCCAGGGCCTCCTTGATGAGGGTCAGCTGGTCGGCGGCGTCGTGCACCGCGAAGTCGCGCTTGAGGCCGACCCGCTCGCCGTAGCGGCGCAGCAGGATGAGGGCGAAGCGGTGGAAGGTGCCCACCGAGGCGGGCAGCGGATGGAGGCCCAGGAGCTCCTCGACCCGTTCGCGCATCTCGGCGGCGGCCTTGTTGGTGAAGGTGACGGCGGCGATGTGGCCCGGATCGACGCCGCGCTGCTCGACCAGCCACGAGATGCGGTAGGTGATGACCCGCGTCTTGCCCGACCCGGCCCCGGCGAGGACCAGCTGCGGCCCGTCGCCGTGGGTGACGGCCTCGATCTGCTCCGGGTTGAGATGGCGGGAGAGGTCGGCGGTGGCGGAGGGGGGCATCGCGGCGAGTTTGGCCGAGTGCCCGGCCGATGGCAACCCTCCGAGCCCTCCCCGCGCCGGAGAGGGAGGCAAACCGAGCCACTACCCGGCGGCGCGGCTGGTGAGGCGGTAGAGCAGCCGGTACAATGCTGCGGCTGCGCGCGCGGGGAGGGGAATCGGGGGCGGGCCGGCGCGGTTGAGGACAGAGCCATGAGCACGATGCGACCCACGGACATCTACGACGAGCTCGAAAAGCAGGTGATCGGCCAGCAGGAGGTGCTGCGCTACGTGTCGGTCGCCATCTTCAAGCACCTCCAGGGAGAGCGCTACGGCAACCTCCTGCTGATCGGCAACTCGGGCACCGGCAAGACCACGGTGATGCACGCCATCGAGTCGCTCTACGGGTCGCACGAGGACCTGGCCGACTACCGGGTGGTGCTGATCATGAACGCCAACACCTTCGCCACCGAGGACGGCGCGGTGGACACCAGCCGGCTGTTCGCGCGGCTGGAGGAGCGGGTGCGCCAGGTGCTGGGGCCCGGCGCCACCCCGGAGCACATCGGGCGGCTGATGGAGCATGCCACCGTATGCCTCGACGAGATCGACAAGGTGTCGGGGATGATCGGCGGCAGGCCCTACGTCACCGGCATCAACATCCAGCAGGCCGTGCTCACCCTGATCGAGGGCGAGCGCGTGCCCTACCGCATCACCTCGGTGGTGGACGGCGTGGCGCAGACCGCCGCGGTCTGGGTGGACACCGGCAAGATGCTGTTCCTCTGCGCCGGCGCCTTCGAGACCCTGTACGACCAGGTGTTCGCCCGCGTCACCTCGCCCAAGAGCGGCACCAAGCTGCCGACCACCACCACCTACATCGACGGCAAGGTCACCATCCGCGAGTACTTCACCCTGCGCCACCACTTCCGCCAGGAGGACCTGTTCGAGTACGGCATGCAGCCGCAGTTCCTGTCGCGCTTCGACAACGCGGTCATCCTGGAGGACCTGAACGCGCCGCTTCTGGCGCGCATCTTCAGCGAGCCGGAGGAGGGGGTGCTGCGCACCTCGCAGCGCTTCTTCCGCCGCTACGGCATCGACCTGGAGGTGACCGACGGGGCGGTGCAGCGCATCGCCGAGGAGGCGGCCAGGAGCAGCCGCATCGGCGCCCGCGCCCTCAAGTCGGTCTACGGCCGCATCATCAAGCCCTTCGAGTTCGACCCCTTCTCGCGCCCCGAGGTGAAGGCCAACGGCACCGGGCACCGCCTGGTGCTCGACGACTCCCTGGTGGTGGCGGGCCTCAAGACCGCGGTCTGAACGGACGCTTGCCTCCCGCGATCCCCTTGACCGGCGGCGCCGCCGCCGGCCGCCCGCCTGCAACCGCCGCCCCCACATAGGAATCCTGCCATGACCCCAGAGATCTCTTCCTCCGCTCCCCGGGCCGGCGCCGCGATCCCTCCCGAGGTCGCGGAGCGTGTCGTCGCCCGGCTGCTGGAGCTGCACGGCACGGCGCAGGAGGCCCGCATCCGCCGCGGCGTCGCCCAGGTGGCGGCGCGCTGGTGGGAGCAGGACGGCGACGCCGGCGACTTCGCCGCCTTCTGCGAGGAGCATTTCCTGGCCGACGGGTCCGCCCTGGACCAGAGCTTCGCCCGGCTCGAAACGGTGATGGAGCAGGTCGAGGGGCATCTGCACGAGGTGCGGCGCGAGCTGCTCATGCCGCTCGACGTCAACGCCGGCCCGGCGGCGCCGGTCACCGCCGTGGACCGCCTGCTGGTGCGCCTCGATCTCGGGGCGCACGTGGACGACGACCTCTTCCAGTGCCGGACCGCCCTGTTCGCGCTGCTCAACTTCCCGCTCCACAGCCTGCAGGAGCGGCTCGCCGAGGGTCCCGGCTGGGACCGCGCCGCCTGGGCGCGGTCGCGGATGATGGAGCGCTTCGCCAGCCGCGTGCCGGCGGCGGCGCTGCACGCCGTCACCGCCGCCTCGACCGCCGCCGAGGAGTACGTCGGCGCCTACAACATCCGCGTCGATCGCCTGCTCACCCCGCGCGGCGAGCGCCCGTTTCCCGAGGGGCTGCGCCTGATCAGCCACTGGGGCCTGCGCGACGAGCTGGCCGCGGCCTACACCGACCCCGACCGCGCGGCCGCCCTGGTGCGCCAGCGCCTCATCTTCCGCGTCATGGAGCGCATCGTGCGCCAGGAGATCCCGGCGGCGGTGATCGACAACCCGGGCCTCCTCTGGGAGCCGGAGAGCAACACCGTGCGGCCGTTTGCGGCCGGGCAGGCGCGGGCGGCCGGCGCGGCGGCGGAGCCGGCCGGCCCGGCGGACCCGGCCGACCTGGCCGACCCGGCGAAAACCCGCTCGAACGGCGCCGTGCCGGCGGTGGAGACGCCTCGGCCGCCGGCGAGCACGGCGGCCGGTCTGGCGCACCCGGCGGACCCGGCGGAGGCCGTCGCGATGGAGCGCGAGCCCGACCGGCGCTATGCCCATCTGCGCGCCATCTACCGCGCCCACCGCGGTGTCGATCCCTACACCCCGACGGCGCCCAGCCTCCTGGCGCGGCGGTTCGAGCGCGACCGCCAGATGCCCGAGGCGGAGGTCGAGGCGCTCCTGGTGGCGGTGCTGGAGGCCCCCGAGGTGGACGGCCTGGCGCGGCGCATCGAGCGCCGGCTGGGCCGTCCGCTGCTGCCGTTCGACATCTGGTACTCCGGGTTCAAGTCGCGGCGCCACCACGGCCAGGCGGAGCTGGACGCGCGGGTGCGCGCGGTCTATCCGACCGTCGCCGCCTTCCAGGAGGGCCTGCCCCGTCTCCTGGCGCGCCTCGGCTTCGCGCCCGAGCGCGCGGAGTGGCTGGCCGCGCGCATCGTGGTGGACCCGGCGCGCGGCGCCGGCCACGCGACGGGAGCGGTGCGGCGGGAGGACCGCGCCCACCTGCGCACCCGGGTGAGCGAGGGCGGCATGGACTATCAGGGCTACAACGTCGCCATGCACGAGCTCGGGCACAACGTCGAGCAGGTGTTCTCGCTCAACGGCATCGACCACTGGTGGCTGGCCGGGGTGCCCAACAACGCCTTCACCGAGGCGTTCGCCTTCATCTTCCAGGAGCGCGACCTGGAGATGCTGGGGATGGCCCCGCCCGGCGGCGGGCAGGCCGCGGCCCTGGCCACCCTGTGGAACACCTACGAGATCGCCGGCGTCTCGCTCGTCGACATGCGCGTCTGGCGCTGGCTCTACCAGCATCCCGAGGCCACCGCGGCGGAGCTGCGCGAGGCGGTCCTCGCCATCGCCCGCGAGGTCTGGGACCGGTGGTTTGCGCCGCGCCTGGGCCACCCCGGGTGCGAGATCCTGGCCATCTACTCGCACATGATCGCCTACGGCCTCTACCTGCCCGACTACGCGCTGGGCCACCTGGCGGCCTTTCAGCTGGCCGCCCGCTGGCACCGCCCGCCCGCCGAGCCGCGGGCGCCTGGGGCTGGCGGCTCCCGCCCCGGACAGGGGGCGCCCGGAACACCCGGGCCGGAGCTGGACAACGCCCTCTTCGGCGCCGAGGTGGAGCGCATCGCCCGCCAGGGCCACCTGACGCCGGACGCCTGGATGCGCGGCGCGACCGGCGCCCCGCTCTCCGCCGCGGCCCTCCTCGCGGCGGCCCGGCGCTGCCTGGACGAGCCGGACGAGGTGGCGGCCGCCAGCTGACCGGTTCCGTCCGGCGCCAGGACCTTTCGTCTCTGCCTTCAGCCTGGGCGGCGGCCTCTTGCCGGCCGGCGGAGCTGCCCGCCGCGGCGCGCCGCGCCTGCGGGAGCTGACACGGCGCACCCGGCGGCCGAGGGGTTGGCGCGTTCCCGCCGGGCGCCGGCAACGCCATGGGCGGCCCGGCCGGCGCGGCCCGCCCCGCGGATCGTCCGGAGGCGGGCCGTGCTCAGACGCAGTAGCGGGTCAGCGCCTGGCGGTCCAGGACGTGGATGCGGTGCTCGGAGTCGACCGCGATGTGGCCCTGCTGCTTGAGCTCGACGATGGCCTGGTTGACGCGCTCGCGCGAGGCGCCGACCACCTCGCCCAGGTCGCTCTGGGTGAGGCGCAGCGGGATCTTGACCGGGCCGTCCGCGCCGGCCGGGGTGCCCGGCAGGGGATGGCCGTAGCGGTCGGCCAGCGCCAGGATCTGCCGCGCCACCCGCCCCGGCACCCCCAGGGTGCACAGCGCCTGGATCTGCTCGTTGGCGAAACGCAGGCGGCGCGCCAGCAGCCGCACCAGGTTGTTGGCCAGCGGCGCCATGGTGCGCAGGCACGCCTGGAACGAGGCGCGGTCCATCCACACCAGCCGCGACGCCTCGGTGGCCACCACGTTGGCCGAGCGCCCGGCGCTGTCCACCAGGCTCATCTCGCCCACCGTGTCGCCGGGACCGAGGAAGGCCAGGATGACCTCGCGCCCGTCGGCCCGGCTGACGTAGATCTTGACCGTCCCTGCGAGCAGCACGTACACCACCTCGCCCGGCTGCTCGGCGGTGATGAAATGCGCCCCGGCAGGAACCGAGCAGGTGCGCAGGTGCTGGTTGAGCTGCGCGAGCTGCTCAGCGTCAAGGCCATGGAAGAGCTCCAGCTCCCCCAGCCGGGCGGCGTCCGGGATGGCACCCATGTGCAGCCAATCCTACGCCAAGAAGCCCCGCCGGCCACTGTCGGCCGGCCCCGGCGCAACCGACGGCTCGCCCCGTGGCCCCAGCAACGCGGATGTCAGTCTAGCCGTGGGGCGGCGGGGCGCCCTCCGTCCTGGGTGGGGGTGGCGGGGGCAGCGGCTTCACCAGGTCGAGGACGATCTTGAAGGGGCCTTTGCCCTGGCGGCGCCAGATGCGCAGGTAGACGGCGGACTGCTGGACGCGCCGCGGCGCTCCCGGGCCCATGAGCGCGGTGTTGCCGTAGGTGTAGCCGAGGTCGCCGGCGGCGGAGATGCCTCCCGCCGTGGGCTCCCAGCTGGAGGCGCCCTGGGGGCCGGCGGCGAGCGCGCGGCCGATCTCCTCGCGGCCGACGGCCGGCGCGGCGCCGTCGCGGTACAGCCTGGCCTCCGGCGCGAGGCGGCTCAGGTACGCGGCGCGCGCGCCGTGCGCCACCGCGTCGCCGGCAAACTCGCGGTCGGCGGCGAGCACGGCGGACGGAGCCGC
>JASLEW010000560.1 GCA_030150965.1 Thermoanaerobaculia bacterium
CCGCCCGCGGCGGCGGCCATGCCGGCGCCGCCCGCGCCGCCGGCCGGACCGCGCGCTCCACGGAGCTTGCAGCCTGCCAGCGCAGCGGGCGCTGGGCCCGCCATGGGTCCTGCGGCCGGCGTGCCAGGGCAGAAGCCGAGCGCGGCGCTCCCGACCGTGCCTGCCGTCGTGTCTGCCGTCACCGCGCTCGCGGCGGGAAGCACGGGCAGCCGCAGCGACAGCGGTGCCGGCCAGACCAGGCCCAGAACCAGCTTCAGGCTGGCCAACCACCAGAGGCTGCAGCGCAGGCTCGCCGGCAGCCGCGGCGCCAGGCGGCAGAGGAGCCAGACGGCGAGCACGAAGAGGCTCCCCTGCAGCGCCGCCGCGAGCAGGTGCCGCGAGAGGGGCGCGGCCAGGCCGGCCGCGAGCGCCGGGAGGCCCGTGATCGCCGGGATGGCCATGATCGCCGGGAGGCCGGGGAGGCCCGAGGCCGGGAGAGGGAGCGCGGTCATCTCAGCTCTCCCGGCGCTGCGATTGCAGCCGCGCCACCAGCGCTTCGAGCTCGGCCAGCTCCTGGTCGCTGACCGCCGCGTCCTCCACCAGGTAGCTGACGAAGGGCGAGACCGAGCCGTCCAGCGTCCTCTCCACGAAGCTCTGCACCACCCCGCGCAGCAGCTCCCGCGGCGTGGCCGGCGACGAGTACTGGAAGACGCCCCGCACCCGCCGCCGATCCAGGTGCCCCTTGGCGCGCAGCCGCTCCATCATCGTCAACACCGTCGAGCGCGCCAGGCCGCGCGCCGCGCCGTAGCCCTCGACCGCCTGCGCCACCGTGACCGCCCCCTGCTCGGCCACGTAACGCAGCAGCGCCAGCTCCTGATCGCCGATCGATCTCGCCACCGTCATCGCGCCCTCCTCGCCGCCCGCCGGCGCCGCCCTGGCGCCGAGCGCCCCGACCGTCCCGAACGCGCCCGGCCTGCCGACAACTGTAGTCATCCTAGTTCTGACTACAGATGTCGTCAAGTGGTCTCTCCGGCCGAGTACGCCGCGGACAGGGGCAAGGTTGCCGCGGCGCCGCCCCCGCGGGAGGCTGGCGTTGGCTCCGCTGGCCCCCCCTTCTTCGGCGCGGCAAGGGCTCGGAAGCGGGAGTCTGCGAGCGAGCCTTTCGGGCTCGCACCTCTCCTCGGCGCCCGCGAGGGAGCAACCGGAGCCTCTCCCGGGAGGCTCCGCGCGTTGGGCCGCCTGCCCGGCACCCCTTATGATCCGCGCTGCATGAGCCCGAAACCGCCGCCGCTCCACCTCCGCCGCGTACCCACCGGCCGTCCCGGGAGCGCCGGCGCCGGGGAGGCTTCCTCGTCTCCAGGGAGGCCGGGGCCCCCCGGTTGGAGCCGCGTGCTCAAGACCGCCGCCCTGGTCCTGGGAACCCTGGCGCTCCTGGCGTCGATGGTGATCGCCGGCCTGTCCTCCGTCGGCAGCGGCGCGCGCGCGGGTGTGGCGCTGCTCGGCGGCCCCGGCGCCCCGGCGGCTCCCGCCGTGCTGACCGAGAGCGCGCGGCTGGCTCCGCCGCCCTCGGCCGCCGCCAACCGCTTCGATTCCGGCTGGGAGCGGCAGCCGGCGCCGGGCGGCGCGCCGCTGCTGGTGCCGCGGCCGGGCCCCCACCCGCCCCGCCTGCTGGTGGTCCACCTCGGCGAGGAGGTGGAGCGCACCCTGATCCTCGCCTTGGCGCCCGGGGCACCGCCGCCGGCGGGGCCGGGAGCTGGCGTCGTCGGCAGTGGTGGCGGTGGCGGCAGCGGCAGTGGTGCCGGTGCCGTCGCCCGTGGCGGCAGTGCCGGTGCCGTTGCCAGTGGCCCGGGTGCCGGTACCGTTGGCAGTGGCAGCGGTGCCGGTGCCATTGGCAGTGGCCGCGTCGGAGTCGGGGGCACCAGTGGCAGTAGTGGCGGCGCCGTCGCCGTCGCCGGCGGCGGTGGCGGGGGAGCCGGCACCGCCGGCCGGCTGCGCGTCCGTTCCGGCGACCGCGAGCTGGCCTCCGTACCGCTCGCCGCCGCGGCCCGCGAGCTGCGCATCCGTCTGCCGGCCGACCTGCCGGTGGGCGAGGTGCCGCTCGACCTGCGCTTCGAGCCGCGGCAGCCCTACGCCCCGCCCGCGGGCGGGGCGGGCGCGCCAGCGCCGGGGGCCCCCCGCGGCCTCGCCATCACCGGCGCCACCCTCACCCCGGCGCTGCCGCCCGGCGGCGCCCGCATCGACGGCCGCGACCTGGTGCAGGACGGCAACTGCCTGGTCTACCTGCCCTGCCGGCTGAGCGGCGACGAGGCCCTGGTCGGCACCTTCGTGCCGCCCGCGGGCGCCCGGCCCGGGCAGCGCTTCGAGCTGGCGGTCGAGCGCCTGGACGGCACGCCGATCCGCCGCTTCCACTGGCAGCCCACCTTCTGGAACCGGCTGCGCGGCGCCCGCCGCTTCGAGCTGCCGCTGCGCGGCGCCGAGGGGGAGGCGCGCGTCCGCCTGATCTCGCGGGCCGGCCCCGCGGGCGGACCGGCCGGCCGCTGGCGGGGCCTCGCCCTGGCGAGCGTGCGCGGCGAGATCCTGGCCCCCGGACAGGGGCAGTGAGCGGCCTCCGCCGCTGGGGCGTGCGGCTCGGCGCGGCTTTCCTCGCCGTGGTCCTGCTGACCCTGGCGGTGCGCGGCGGCCGCATGGCGCTCGCGCGCTGGGGCAGCGTCACCGGCGGGGCGGAGTGGATCTGGGTGCAGCACGACCGCCGCGCCGCCCAGCCGCTGGCCCTCTACCTGGCGCGCGACTTCACCCTGCGGCCGCCGCTGCCGCCGGCGGCGCGGCTCCTGGCGCTGGGCGACCCGGAGTACGTGCTCTACCTCAACGGCAAGCGGGTGGGCGCCGGCGGCTGGCGGCCGGGGGCGCGGCTCGATGTCTACGAGGTGGCGGGGCTGCTGCGCCCGGGAGGCAACCGGCTGCTCGCCGAGGTGCGCAGCGCCGACGGCGACGGGGGTTTCCTGGCCAGCCTGATCGACGAGGCGGACGGCGCCGTCCTGGTGGCGAGCGACGGCGACTGGCGCTCCTACCGCCGCCACCGTCTTGGCCTGCTGCGCGGCTGGCTGCCGGTCGGCCGCTTCGGCCCGGGCCCCCTGAACGCCGCCGGCACCGCGGCGGCGGGCACCGCGGGGCCCGGCGAGGCCGCCCTGGCCTGGGGCCGCCCGCCGCTCGGCCGCTGGCAGCACCTGACGCCGGGAGGGCCGCGCCCGCTCTTTTCGGCCCTGACCGCCGGCCGGCCGCCGCTGCCGGCCGCCGCAGCCCTGCCGTTCGTCCCGCCGGCGGTGAGCGGGGTGGCCGCGGACGCGAGCATGGTGCTGTTCGATTGGGGGCGGCCGGTGGCCGGCTACCTGGCCCTCGAGCCCGGCTACGAGCCGGGCATGGACCCCGACCTGGTGCCGGCGCCGCCCAACCGCCAGCGCACGGCCCTGGTGTGGACCGGCGACGAGCCGCCGCGGCCCGCCGGCAACGGCCAGCCGCCGAGCGCCAACCTGGTCCTGATGGCGAGCGCCCGCGAGTGGCTGGACGTGCGCCCGCGCCGCTTCCGCTACGCGCTGGTCGTCGGCCTGACGCGCCCGCTTGCGGCGCGCGTGTACCCGGTCGACGAGGTCCTGGCGGCGCGCTGCGGGCTCGCGATCGAGAGCGGGGGCAGGCTGGAGAAGGGGGTCTTCCGGCTCCCGGCGCCGCGGCTACGAACGCCGGTGGAGGACGAAATCCGGCGCAAACTCAAGCGCCTCCCGGGCGTCGCCGGGCGGGAAGAACTCTAGCTCCCGCTGCGCCCGGGCCGCGTAGCCGACCGCCATCTCGCGCGCCTCGTCGAGCGTCCCCTCGCGCGCCACCACCTCCAGGATCTGCTGCTGCGGCACGCGCTCGAAGCAGCGCTCGTCGAGCACCGTCTGGATGAGCCGCCGCTCGGGTTGCGCCACCCGCGGCAGCAGCAGGATGAGCGGCAGCGTCAGCTTCCCCTCCTTGAGGTCGGAGAGCACGGGCTTGCCGAGCTCGCTCTCGCGCGCGGTGAAGTCGAGCAGGTCGTCGACGATCTGGAAGCAGGTGCCGAGCGCGCGGCCGTAGTGCGCCAGCACCTGGCCGGCCTCTGGGCGCTGCGGCGGGATGAGCGCCGGGATCGAGCAGGCGGCGGCGAACAGGTGCGAGGTCTTGCGGTCGATGACCTCGAAGTACTCCTCGACGGTGAGGTCGATCGCGCCCAGGCGTTCGAGCGCCAGCAGCTCGCCCTCGGTCATCCTGAGCGTCGCGGCGCACAGCCGCTGCACCACCTCGAGCTGCCCGTGCGACAGCGCCATCTGCATCGCCTTGGTGTAGATCCAATCCCCCAGCAGCACCGTCAGGTTGTTGCCCCAGAGGTGATTGAGCGTCGGCTGGCCGCGCCGCAGGTGGGCGTGATCGATGATGTCGTCGTGGATCAGCGTGGCGTTGTGGATGAACTCGACGACCGCGGCGTAGGTGACCTCCTCCTCGGAGTCGTGGCCGAGGAGGCGCGCCGCGAGCAGCAGCAGCGCCGGGCGGATGCGCTTGCCGCCGCCCTGGCGGATGTAGTCCCCCGCCTGGTGGATGAACGGCACGTCGGAGTCGAGGTGGCGGCGGAACACCTCCTCGGTGGCCAGGAGCTTGGCGGCCACCAGCTCGAGGAAGCGGCTGGCCTGGAGCGCGCGGCCGCCGGCCTGCGCATCGACGATCGGCGGGATGGTCACCCGCGGCGGCCCTCGCACGGCCGGTGGGGCGTCGGGCGCCGCATCAGAAGCGCCGCACCGGATCGAAGCGTTCCACCTGGTCGAGCCGGCCGTCGCGGAAGCGGTAGACCCGGCCGGCGTCGAAATACCACCAGGAGACCTCGCCCTGCTGGTCGCTGCCGGCATAGGCGACGCGCTTGACGTCGTCCGGCGTGCCCATCTCGTCGTAGATGCGGCGCTCGTCGGCGCTCTGCACCGAGGCGACGAAATCCTGCACGTGGTCCACCAGCGCCCGGTTGTGGACCAGGATCGGCACCACCACCGCGTCGCCGGACTCCATGCGCTCGGTGACGTCCTGGCGCTCCAGGATCTCCATCTTCTCCTGCCGCGCGTGGCGCACGTCGATGCCGGCGAGCAGCGCGAAGCGGTTGAAGTAGCTGTCCCACGGCCACTGGAAGTTGTACTCGCCGCGCGCGTTGGTCACCGTGCTGATGCGGCGGACGTCCTTTTCGGTGCGGTGCATCTCGCGCAGGCTGAAGGTGCGCCGCACCGCCTCGAACACCACCCGCACCCCCGGCAGCGGCCGCCCTCCGGCGTCGCTCACCACCCCCGAGATCGGCACCCGCTCTCCCTCGTCCCAGATCGACGCGGCGGCCACCGGCGCGGCGGCGAGCGCCGCGGCCACGAGCAGCGCGATGATCGAAGGCAGCAGAGGCAGCGAAGGCAGCGGAGGCAGCGGAGGCCGCGCCGGCAGCGCCTGCCGTGCCGGCAAGGCCGGCGAGGCCGGCGATGCCGGCCCCGCGAGCCGGGCGAGCCGCCGCGGTGCCGGCCGGCGCTCGTTTCCGGCCTGGCCGGCGGCTTCCGCGCTCCGCGGGCTGGGGCTCGCGTGGGTCATCGGGCGGTCGGGGTGGCGGTCACGGGTGGGCTCTGGCGGGGATGCGGGCCGCGGCTGCGTCAGAGCGAGCGGTAGTTGGTGAAGTTGAGGGGCACGTCGAGGTCGAGCGCCTTGAGCGCCGCGATCACCGCCTGCAGGTCGTCGCGGTTCTTTCCCGCCACGCGCACCGTGTCGCCCTGGATCGACGCCTGGACCTTGAGCTTGCGGGTCTTGATCTCGGCCACCAGGCGCTTCGCCGTCTCCTGCGGTATGCCCTGCTGCAGGGTGATGCGCTGCCGCACCCGCCCGCCGGACGCCGGCTCGACCTTGCCGTAGCGCAGCGACTTGAGGTTCACCCCGCGGCGCACCATCTTGGTCTTGACCACCTCCATCGCCTGGTTGAGCGAAAACTCGTCGGCGGCGCCCAGCACCACCTCCTCGCCCTCCAGCCGCAGCTCGGCGGCGGCCTTCTTCAGGTCGTAGCGCGTGCCGATCTCCTTGTCGGCCTGCGCCACCGCGTTGCGCACCTCCTGCAGATTGACCGTGGATTCGATATCAAAGGAGTTTTCGGCGGCCATTGTCTACCCGGGGCCCATTATACGGAAAGGCGCACCGGCCGCCACCCGCGAGGGTCCCGGGCCGTCGGCTTGGCCTGCCTCCCTCTCCGGCGCGGGGAGCCCGCTTCTCGCCTTCAGGGCTGCTCCTGCCACTGGATGCCGGCGGGTGGGGCGAACTGGCCGGAGCGGTCGAGGCGCTGGTAGCTGCTGATGAGGAAGCGGGTGAGGTTGCCCTGGCGGTCGTGGTACGAGATGCCGATCACCCGCAGCGTGCCCGGGTCGATGGCCAGGGTGGCGTCGGCGAGCGCTCCCTGGCGGCTGCGCGGCGAGAGCGCGATCTCCACCTGGCCGTTGGCGGCCGAGCGGGTGGTGGCGTTGTAGCGCGCCCTGAGGTCGTCGGCGCCGAGCAGCAGCAGGTCGAGGCCCGGCTCGTTCTTGCGGTCCACGCGGTAGCGGCGGCCGGTGTGGTCCTCCGGGTTCCAGGCGTGGACCAGGTCGCCGCAGAGCAGGAAGCCCTTGGGATACGGCTCGCGGTAGTCCCAACGCAGGCAGTCCGGCAGGTGGAGCGACAGGCTGCCGTTCTCGGTCTCGCCGGCGGTGAACCCGGCCGGGATGTAGGTCTGGGTGAACGCCGCGCCGGTCGGCCCGGCCTCGGCCAGGCTCCGCCGCACCCGCGCCAGCCACGCCCAGGGGTCGGCGGCCGAGGGGGAGGGGGT
>JASLEW010000563.1 GCA_030150965.1 Thermoanaerobaculia bacterium
CGCCGGGCGCCGCGCCGAGCGCCGCGCCGGGCTCAGCCGGCCGCCCCGGGCGCGTTCCGCGCCCGGCTCACCCCGATGCCGCCGCCCGCTCCGCCGCGTCGACCGTCTGCTCCAGCAGCGCCGCGATGGTCATCGGCCCGACGCCGCCCGGCACCGGCGTGTAGGCGGCGCAGCGTCCGGCGGCGCCGGCCAGGTCCACGTCGCCGATGCCCGGCGGGTGGTAGCCGGCGTCGACGACCACCGCGCCGTCGCGGAGCCAGCTCCCCTGGACGAGGTGCGGACGCCCCACGGCGGCGACCAGCAGCTCGGCGCGGCCGACGTGGGCCGGGAGATCGCGGCTGCGCGAGTGGCAGACGGTCACCGTGGCGTCGGCGGCGAGGAGCATCATCGCCATCGGCCGGCCCACCATCGGGCTCCGTCCGACCACCACCGCCTCGCGGCCGGCGAGCGGGATGCCGTAGTGGGCGAGCAGGCGCATGGCGGCGGTGGGCGTCGCCGCGCCGAAGGCGGCGGCGCCGAGCGCCACGCGGCCGAAGCTGTGGCTGGAGTCGCCGCCCACGTCCTTGCCGAGCGCCACGGCGTCGAAGCAGCGGCGCTCGTCCACCCCCGGCGGCAGCGGATGCTGCACGAAGACGCCGTGCACCCGCGGATCGCAGTTCCAGCGCCCGATCTCGGCCAGCACCTCGGCGGTGGTCGCCGCGGCGGGGACCAGGGTGAGCAGCGCGGCGATCCCCACCCGCCCGCAGGCGCGCCCCTTCATCCGCACCGACTCGGGCTGGCCGCCGCCCGCGGTCTCGGCCGCCACCACCGCCAGGGTCGGCGTCAGCCCGCCATGCCGCGCCTGGAGGCCGCGCACCCGCTCCGCCAGCCGCAGCTCGGCCGCGCGCGCCGGGACCCTGCCGTCGAGAATCACCGGTGTCATGGCGGGAAACGATTGTAGATCCCGTTGCGGATCCAGGCGGGCCGGCGGGACAGCCTGGCCCGCAAAGCTGCAAAATCCAGCCTTCCAGGCTATATTATTCGGTCATGTGGATCGACCGATCCCTCGCCGGGCGGGTGCTGACCGCGGCCCGGCAGTACCCCGCCCTGGTGGTGACAGGCGGCCGGCAGACGGGCAAGACCTCGCTGCTTCGCCATTTGTTCCCCCGGGCGTCCTTCGTGTCGCTCGACCTGCCCTCGGCCGCCGCCCAGGCGGACGAACGCGGCGAGGAGCTCCTGGCGGGCCAGGCCGAGCCGGTGATCCTGGACGAGGTCCAGTATGCGCCGGGCCTCTTCCGCCATCTGAAGGTGGCGATCGACGCGCGCCGGGAGCAGCGCGGCCGGTTCCTCATGACCGGTTCGCAGAAGTTCCCGCTGATGCGCGCGCTGTCGGAGAGCCTCGCCGGCCGTTGCGCGGTGCTGGAGCTGGATACGCTCGCGAGCGCCGAGATCCTGGCCGCCTTCCCCGCCGGCACCGTCGCGACGGAGGAGATGCTATGGCGGGGCGGCTTCCCGGAGCTGTGGCGCGACCGCGAGATGGACACCCGCCTCTTCTACTCCAGCCTCCTCGCCACCTATTTGGAACGCGACGTGCGCCTCGCCCTGCGCGTCGGCAGCCTGCGCGACTTCGAGCGCTTCCTGCGCGCCTGCGCGGCGCGCAGCGGCCGCCTGCTGAACCTCGCCGAGCTCGCCCGCGACGTCGGCGTCGCCGGCAGCACGGCCCGCGACTGGCTCTCGGTGCTGGAGGCGTCGAGCCAGGTGGTGCTGCTGGAGCCCTACTTCTCGAATCCGACCCGGCGGCTGGTCAAGACGCCCAAGCTCTACTTCCGCGACACGGGGCTGCTCGCGTTCCTCCTCGCCTTGGAGAGCGCCGGAGCGGTCGCCGCCTCGCCCTTTGCCGGCGCCATCTGGGAGACGTTCGTGCTGGGGCAGATCCTGCGCGCCCGGGCGGCCGCCGGCGCCGCTGCCCAGGTCCACTTCTGGCGCGACAGCCGCGGCACCGAGGTGGATTTCCTGATCGAGCAGGATGGAAGGCTGCGGCTGGTCGAGGCCAAGTGGGCCGAAACGCTGCGCGACCCGCGCGCGCTCAAGCCGCTCCTCGCGGTGCGCGAAGCCCTGGGCGAGCAGGCGGCGCCCGAGCACTGGATCGCCTCCCGCACCCGGCACCCGCACGCCGCGCCCGGCGCGCCGGGCGTCCGCCTGATCGATGCCGCCACCTTCGGCGGCTGGTTCGGCGGCG
The DNA here is from genome assembly GCA_030150965.1 of Thermoanaerobaculia bacterium. GTDB lineage: Bacteria > Acidobacteriota > Thermoanaerobaculia > Multivoradales > UBA5704 > JASLEW01. The sequence continues at coordinate 2,219 of JASLEW010000563.1, forward strand.
CCGCCGGCCGGTGAGTCCCTGGGCCCGGGCGACCGACGGCTCTCCTTCTGTTGTGCCGCTCAGAGGCATCGCGCTCATCATTTCAATAGAGCGTGATATGCTGGGTGATAGGTGTGGTCAGATGAGTGCGTGAACTTGCTCGCGGCGCCGGGCGCTCGCGAGCGTGGCGCCGGTGCAGGACATGCCGCGCCAGCCTGATGCTGGCCGCGGGACCTCTCTGGGAGGTGAGCGATGCGATCACGTATCTGGCAATACCTGTTCTGTTGCGGCGTGCTGGCGCTCGGCCTCGCGGCAGTGCTCGGCGGCGGGCGGACGGCGGCGGCGAGCGACCTGGCCGCGGTGGCCAGCGTCGCGGCCGGCGCGGACACCGCGGTCGCGGCGGTCGCCCCGGGCGACGAGATCGATTTCGCGGCGATCGAGGAGATGCAGGGCGGGGCCAACCCTCCTGCCGGTGGCAAGGAGTGCTCCGCCAACACGCAGTGCCCCAAGAAGGAGTACTGCTCCAAGGCCGCCGGCGAGTGCAAGGGCAAGGGCAGCTGCAAGGAGCGGCCCCAGATCTGCCCGGACATCTTCAAGCCGGTCTGCGGCTGCAACGGCAGGACCTACTCCAACGAGTGCTGGGCCGCCGCCGCCGGGGTGAACGTCAAGTCCGAGGGCGCCTGCGACCAGCAGAAGTCGGCCTGCAAGACCAACAAGGACTGCCCGGCCGGCGACTTCTGCGCCAAGGAGACGGGCAAGTGCGACGACTCCGGTACGTGCAGCCGCCGTCCCGAGATCTGCCCCGACGTGGTGGACCCGGTCTGCGGCTGTAACAACAAGACCTACAATAACTTCTGCATGGCGAACCGCGCCGGGGTGAACGTCAGCCACAAGGGCAAGTGCGAGAAGTAGCCCGGCCTGAACGGTGCCGTGGCGGGCCCGCCGCCGCGGCACCGCTTCACCTTCGCGGCACTGGCGCGATAGCGGCTCGGCCTGCGTATCGGGTGGCTGGTGGGGGGCGGGCGCCGGGCCGGCGAGACATCCGGCGGCATGCCGCTCGATGCCGTCGCATGCCGCGCAACGCCGCCGGAATGCCGCCTATCGTGGTTTCGACCCGCGCCGCGAGGCCGCCGGCCTCGCGGTCAGGTGCGTGCAGGCGCCGGCCGGGCTAGGTCGAGACGCAGAAATGGTTGACCGCCGTGCAGGCGAGCGGGCAGGTCTGCACGCTGACGCCGGCGACCACCTTCGCCATGGCTCCGTTCTCCAGGGTCAGGGTGGTCAGGGTCTCACGCGACAGGGCAAGCTTCTTGATCTTCTTGTGCACGGTGTCTCCTCCTCCGCGACCGGTGCCCGCCGCGACGGGCCGCTCCCGCGGGGCGCGGTGCAGGGCGCTGGCGGCATGCCAGACCCTTAAGAAGAGGCTGTGCACGGCGGCCCGGCTTTGATGACGTGGTCCAGGCCCCGGAGAGGAGCGCCGGCCGGGGTCTCGCCACCGCACCGCCCGCGGCAGCGGGCGCGAGGCCGGGCGGGCGGCGCCGTTCTATACTCGCCGGGTGAGCGAATCGTCCGAACGCGAGGCGCGCGCCGCCGCGCGCCGGTCCTGGCCGGTCCGTGCCTACCGCCTGGGGGAGGAGCCCGCGGAGGATCTGAGCGCGGTCACCACGGCGGCCGAGCGCCTGGCGATGATGTGGCCGCTGGCCCTGGATGCCTGGGCGGCGGCCGGCCGCCCGCTGCCGGATTACCCGCGCCACCAGGCGCCCGTCCGCATCGTGCGCCGGGCGATCCGCCGTGCACCGCCGGTTGCGGGATGCTCGGACTGAACGACGACTTCCGCGACCTGCTCGCGGCGCTGGCGCGCAACGAAGCTGTTTACCTGGTCGTCGGCGCCCACGCGATGGCGGTGCATGGCGTGCCGCGCGCGACCGGCGATCTCGACGTCTGGGTGCGCCCTGACGCGGCCAACGCCGCGCGCGTCCTGCACGCATTGATCGAATTTGGTGCGCCGGTCGAGCCGATGGGCGTCACCGAGCGCGACCTCGCCATCCCGGGAATCGTGTACCAGATCGGACTGCCGCCGCGGCGCATCGACATCCTGACGGAGATCAGCGGCATCGACTTCGGCACGGCATGGGCATCGCGGATCGATCAGATTCTCGACGGCTTCGTCGTGCCGTTCCTGGGCCGTGAGGCCCTGGTGCGCAACAAGAGGGCCAGCGGGCGCACCAAGGATCTGGCCGACGTCGAGCTGCTCGAACGGCAGGAGCGGTGAGCGCCCGCCGGCTGGGCACCGCGGGCGCGGCTGCACGGAAGCAGGGGCTCAGGAGCTCTCGGCCGCGGCCGGGCGCCGGTTCTCCTCTTCGATCGCGGTGAGCGCGCGCAGGTCGTCGTCGATCAGCGGCACCTCGTCGCGGCGCGCCCGCTCGCAGGCGGCCTCCAGGTCGCCGGGCACCAGGACGCTCTCGCCGTCCGCCGCCGGCTGCCGGCGCACCAGCTCCAGCCACTGCGACAGGCGGGCGCGGAAGGCCGCGGCGTCGGTGAACGCGGCGACGTCGAGCGCGAGGAGCAGGTGGGCCACCCGCCGCCCCTGGTCGAAGGGCGGGGCGAACAGGTGCGACAGCTGGTGATCGAGCGGCATGCCGGCGAGCAGCGAGCAGAGGAGCGTCACCGCCATGCCCAGGCACTGCCCCTTGTGGCCGCCGAGCGGCAGCAGGGCCGCGGGCGCCGCGCCGGCGGGCAGCCCGGCGGCGTCCGCGCCGTCCTCGCCGATCGCCC
>JASLEW010000573.1 GCA_030150965.1 Thermoanaerobaculia bacterium
GCCGGCGAGCATCCTCCAGCTGGTCCAGCCGCTGTGGATCATCATCTTCGCGCCGATCTTCGCCTGGGTGTGGATCCGGCTCGCCCGCCGCAACCCGTCGAGCCCGACCAAGTTCGCGCTCGGCCTGCTCTTCATGTCGGCGAGCTTCGTCACCATGATGCTCGCGGCGCTGGCCGCGGTCGGCCACGCGCGCACTGGCGAGGTGGCCTCGCCGCGCCTGGTGAGCATGGGCTGGCTGGTGCTGACCTACCTGCTGCAGACCTTCGGCGAGCTGTGCGTGTCGCCGGTCGGCCTGTCGACGGTGACCAAGCTCGCGCCGCACCGCAAGGTGAGCCAGATGATGGGCATCTGGTTCATGGCGCTGTCGCTCGGCAACCTCATCGCCGGCCAGGTGGCGGGCCGCTTCGAGACCTTCCCGCTCTACCAGACCTTCGGCATGGTGGCGCTGGTGACCGGCGCCGCCGGCATCGTCTGCCTGCTCTTCGTGCCGCCCATCCGCAGCCTGATGAGCGGCATCGATTGAGCGGAGCCCACTGACGTCCCGGGGCGAAAGGAGGGGAGCGCCCCCTGCACCGGGACCCGGCGGTGGGGGACCTCAGAGCGCCTGGAGGACTTCCTTCTCTCCCCGTTCGTCGAGCTTGCCCATCCAGACGGAGAGGACCTTGCCCTGGCGGTCGACCAGCAGCACGGTCGGCGTGCCGGCGACCTTGATCTGGCGGAAGTCGAGCTGCACCACCGCGTCCGGCGTGACGCCGGAGGCCGTCATCTTCGACGCCTCGGCGTCCTTGGCATCGCTCGACGCCACGGCGGCCACCACCTTGACCGGCGACCCCGAGCTGTTGCGCTTGTCGACCAGCTGCTTGTAGAAGGCCATGCTGTCGTTGCAGAAGTGGCAGTTCGGCGCCACCGCCAGGACCAGGGCCTTCTGCGCCCCCGCCGGCACGGCGGTGCGCAGGACGTCGAGGCGCTCGCCGGCGGCCACGGTGCCCGGCAGGGGCTCCGGCCGCGGCGGGAAGAACTCGTGGTGGATCAACACCACCCCGGCGATGACGCAGGCCAGGATGATCGTGATGTTGGCGGCGATATCGAGCTTCGATCCCTTCATGTTCATGGTCGTTTCCTCGTCCACGGCGTCGTGGGTGGCACAGGAGAGAGGCGCCGCCGGCACCTCCCGGGAACCGGCGGCAGCAGCAAGCGCTGCGCCAGCTCTTGGATGAAAACGAAGAAGCGGCTGCCGGGTTCCCTGCCGCCTTTCCCGGCGGGGCCCGCCGCGGGGCAGGCCGCACCCTCCCGGCAGGCGCGGGGCGCCTGCTTCAATAAGCACAGGTGCCGCCGTCCGGGCCGGCGGGACAGTTGGGACCCGCCGGGGCCTGCACTAGACTACCGGAGTGCCCCCTGCTGCCGTGAGCGCTCCGACGGCCGCTCTGCCGCACACCGGGCGCCGCCGCCGGCTGGATGCCCTGGTCTCCGGCCTGGCCCGCTCCGTGGCGCGCATCTTCTACCGTGACATCGAGGTGATCGGCAGCCCGCGCCTGCCGTCCGCGGGACCCCTGGTGGTCGTCGCCAACCACCAGAACGCCATGATCGACCCGCTGCTGATCCTGGCGGGCCTGTCGCGGCATGGGCGGGTGCCCCGCTTCCTCGCCGCCCACGTGCTCTGGCGCAACGTGGCGCTGCGCCCGTGGGTGGAGCTCGCCGACGTGATCCCGGTCTACCGCGTCAAGGACGTCGGCCAGGGGGCGGACCCCGAGCGCAATGCCGCCGCCTTCGCCCGCTGTCACCAGCAGCTGGCGGCCGGCGGCGCCATCGCCCTGTTCCCCGAGGGCCTCGGCCACAGCGCGCCCGGCCTGGCGCCGCTCAGGACCGGCGCCGCCCGCATCGTGCTCGAGGCGGTGCGGCGCTTCCCCGGGCTCTGCCCGCTCATCGTGCCGGTCGGGCTGACCTTCGAGGCGCGGGGGACCTTCCGCTCGCGCGCCCTGCTGATGGTGGGAGAGCCGATCGACCCGGCGCCCGAGATCGCGCTGGACCAGGCCGGCGAAGACGCCGCGGCGGCGCCGTCAGGTGCCGCGGCCAAGGCTGCGGCTTCGGGGTCCGCGGTGCGGGCGCTCACTGGACGGATCGCGGCCGGGCTGGCGGCGGTGACCCTGAGCTACGGCTCGTGGGACGAGGCGCGCCGCCTGGGGCGGGCGGCGGAGCTGTTCTCGCGGCCGCCCGGCTCGGGGCCGGGTCTGCCCGGGGAGGGATCCCTCGGCCGGCAGTTCGCCTTCCGCCACGCGGTCATCGAGGGCTACGGCGAGCTGCGGCGGCGCGACCCCGCGGGCACCGCGGCGGCGGCGGCGGCGGTGGAGCGCTACGACCGGATGCTCACGGCATTCGCCCTGCGCGACGACCAGGTGACCGCCACCTATCCGGCGGCGCCGGTCGCCGGTTGGCTGGGGCGCACCCTGCTGCGGCTCGTGCTCCAGCTGCCGCTCGCCCTGGTGGGGATGGTGCTCAACTGGCCGCCCTACCGCCTGATCGGCGAGATCGCCGCCCGCGCCGGCCGCACCCCCGACCTGCCGGCCACCTACAAGGTCTTCGGCGGCCTGCTCTTCTTCCCGCTGACCTGGCTCGGCGAAGCGGCCCTGGCCTTCCGGGTGCTGCCGCCGGGCACGCCCGGACGCGCCGCGGGCGC
>JASLEW010000586.1 GCA_030150965.1 Thermoanaerobaculia bacterium
TCAACTTCGTGACCGGCCTGCGCAACCCGTTGCGGCAGGAGCAGGTCTTCCCCGGCATCCTCGGCCCGCGCGCCGAGCGCGCGGCCGCCCGGACGCTGGTCGCCGCCCGTCCGCGGTTCATCCTCCTGGCCAACCGGCCGACGCCGGAGTTCGGCGCCCGCTCCTTCGGCATCGACTACGCCACGACGCTGTGGTCGGCGGTCGAGGCGAGCTACACCCTGGCCGCCAGCTTCGGCCCGGCGCCGCCTTGGGTGGGCGTCGGCAGCCGCCTCTTCTTCATCCATCTCTACACGGTTCACGGAGCTGCACCGGAGGGGCGGCCACCTGCCAGTGAAGTCCCCGCAGGCGGGGCTGTCTCCGCAGCCCAGCTGCGATCCGCCCCGCATGAGCCTGCTCGGGGGAGATAGAATCCCAGCCGAGTCCAGGTCGTTCCAAAGGGCCGCGAAATTCTCCTCGGCCTTCGCGAGGCGACCGATAGAGGAGGCCACCAGTGCTTTTGCTAGAGCAGCTCCGGCTTACGAACCTCCTCTCCTTCGGCTCGGAGACCGAGCCGTTTGATCTTAGACCCTTGAATGTCCTCATCGGCCCGAATGGTTCCGGGAAGTCCAACCTCATCGAAGCCATCGCGCTTCTCCGATCAACCCCAACTGAACTCGTGGTGCCGGTGCGCGAGGGTGGTGGAGTGCGAGATTGGCTCTGGAAGGGAACCAAGCGGCCCGTCGTCGCGCGTCTCGAAGCAGTGGTGTGCCACCCGGATGAACGGCCACTCCGCTACCACCTTGCATTCACCGAAGCGGCGGCTCGGTTCGAGGTGACGGACGAACGCATCGAGAGAGCTCACCCTGATCCAGGACATCGTAAGCCTTATTTCTTCTTCGGGTACGAACATGGCCGGCCGATGCTCAACCTGGGGGGACGAACCAGAGGGTTGCGCAATGAGGAGGTGGACCCTCAACGGTCCATCCTTTCCCAGCGCAAAGATCCCGACCAATATCCAGAGATCACATACCTTGGCGAGGAGTTCGGGCGGATTCGGATCTTCAGGGAATGGTCGTTCGGCCGGTACACGCCTCCGCGGCTGCCGCAGCCGGCCGATCAGGCGAACGACTTCCTCGCTGAAGATGGACGGAACCTCGGCCTCGTGCTGAATCGCCTCAGGCGCGAACCCCAGACCAAGAGGCGCCTGATCGAGGAGCTACAGCAGCTCTCTGACGGCATCGACGATTTCGAGGTCGTGGTCGAAGGCGGCACGGTCCAGGTGTTTGTCCAAGAGGGGGGGTGGGAGGTGCCTGCCACTCGGCTGTCCGACGGCACGCTTCGCTACCTCTGTCTCCTGGCGGTGCTCTGCCATCCGGCGCCGCCGTCCTTGCTCTGCATCGAGGAGCCTGAGCTCGGACTTCATCCCGACATCGTTTCGAGGCTTGCCTCCCTGCTGCGCGACGCCTCCGCCCGCACGCAGCTCATCGTGACGACCCACTCCGACACCCTGGTCGACGCCTTGACGGACACTCCAGAAGCCATCGTCGTCTGCGAGAAGCAGGAGGGCGCGACACGCCTGATGCGCCTGGATGCCGGGGAGATCAGCCCCTGGCTCGAGAAGTACCGCCTGGGCGAGCTCTGGACCCGCGGGGAGATCGGGGGGACCCGCTGGTGATCTCACGGCTCTATGTCGAGGGCGGAGGTGACACGAATGCGCTCAAGACTGCATGCCGGCAAGGATTCAGGGAGCTCCTCGAGCGGGCCGGGCTGAAGGGGAGAATGCCGAGGATCGTCGCGTGCGGAGGCCGCCAGGAGGCGTTCAAGGACTTCGTCACGGCGCTCCGGACGCAGAAAGCTGGGAGCATGGTCATGCTGCTCGTCGATTCCGAGGGACCTGTCGATGGCACGGACCCCTGGGCGCACCTCCTGTCACGCGACAGGTGGCAGAGACCTCCTGACGCCCGCCCGGAACAATGCCACCTCATGGTCCAGATCATGGAGTCATGGTTCCTGGCCGACCCCGAGGCGATCGAGAAGTTCTTCGGGGCAGGCTTCCGAAAAAATGCGCTGCCGGCGAACAGCGACATTGAGGAGATTGAAAGGGAGCGGGTGATCAGCAGCCTGGAGCGGGCGGCGCACGGCTGCGCCAAGGCCGGATATCGAAAAGGCGCGCACAGTTTTGCGCTGCTGGGAACGATCGATCCGGGCAAGCTCGAGGCGGCGGCCCCCTTCGCGAAGCGTTTCTTCGAGACCCTGCGTTCCGGTTGAGAGCTTGCGCGCCCGGAGGACGGGAGGTTCGTCCCGGATCGCTCAGCCGGCGGTGGGGAGGAAGACCAGCCGCCGGCCCTGGACCTCCCAGGGCTCGGCGACCAGGCGGCGCATCGCCTCGGGATAGGCGATGTGCTCCTGCTCCAGGATGCGGGCGGCGAGCGTCTCGGCGCTGTCGTCGTCGCGCACCGGCACCGCGCGCTGGACCACGATCGGGCCGCTGTCGAGGCCCTCGTCCACCAGGTGGACCGTGCAGCCGCTGACCCTGACGCCGTGCGCCAGGGCCTGGGCCTGGGCGTCGACCCCGGGGAAGGCGGGCAGCAGGCTCGGATGGACGTTGACGATCCGGCGCGGGAAGGCCGCCACGAAGGCGGGCGACAGCAGGCGCATGTAGCCCGCCAGGCACACCCACTCGGCGCCGGCATCGCGCAGCGCCGCGATCATCTTGGCCTCGTGGGCGGCGCGGTCCGGCTCGCCGCGGTGCGGGATGGCCAGCGCCGGCAGCCGGCGCTCGCGCGCCCGGGCGAGACCGGGAGCGGATTCGACGTTGCTCGCCACCAGGACGACCGCGGCCGGCAGCTCGCCGCGCAGCACCGCGTCGTGGAGCGCCAGGAAGTTGCTGCCGCGTCCGGAGAGCAGGATGCCGAGCCGGCTCACGGCGGGCCAGTCTCGTCCGGCGGTGCGGAGGGGCCGGCGGGCGGGAACCCCGGCAGCACCGGCGTGCCGAGGTCGTAGACCACCCCCGAGCCGCCGGGCTGCACGGTGCCGAGGACCGCGCCGCGCACGCCGCCGCGGCGCAGCTCCGCCAGCACCTCGCGCAGGCCGGCGGCGGCCACCACCAGCACCATGCCGATCCCCATGTTGAAGACCCGGAACATCTCCTCGGTCTCCACCCCGCCCGCCTCTTGGAGGAAGAGGAAGAGCGGCGGGATCTCCCAGCTGCCGACGCGGATCGCGGCGTGGGTGCCGGCCGGCAGCACGCGCGGCACGTTGTCGGTCAGGCCGCCGCCGGTGACGTGGGCCAGGGCGCGCAGCGCCGGGTGGCGCAGCAGCGGCCGCAGCAGGTTCAAGTAGGAGAGGTGGGGGGCCAGGAGCTCCTCGCCCACCCGCCGCCGCTTCGCCCAGGGCGCCCGATCCTCGATGCCCAATCCCAGCCGGTCGAAGAGGACGCGGCGCGCCAGCGAATAGCCGTTGGTGTGCAGCCCGGCCGAGGGCAGGCCGACCAGGACGTTGCCCGGCTCGACGCGCGAGCCGTCGAGCACGTGCGGGCGGTCGACCAGGCCGACGATGAAGCCCACCAGCTCGTAGTCGCCGGGCTGGTAGAAGCCCGGCATCTCGGCGGTCTCGCCGCCGAGCAGGGCGCAGCCGTTGTCGCGGCAGCCGTCGGCCACACCGCGCACCAGCTCCACCATGCGCTGCGGCTCCAGCACCCCGGCGCCCACGTAATCGAGGAAGAAGAGCGGCAGCGCCCCCTGCACCAGGATGTCGTTGACGCAGTGGTTGACCAGGTCGCGGCCGACGGTGTGGTACCGGCCGGCCATGCGCGCCACCATCAGCTTGGTGCCGACGCCGTCGGCCGAGGCCACCAGCACCGGCTCGCTCATGCCGGCGAGGTCGGGGCGGAAGAGGCCGCCGAAGCTGCCGATCTCGGAGAGGACGCCGGGGGTGAAGGTGGCGCGCGCCAGCTTCCTGACCCGCGCCAGGCCCTTCTCCTGGGCGTCGATGTCCACTCCGGCGGACTTGTAGGCGCTCTCTCCGGCGGCCGTCATGTCGGTGTCTTCCGGGCTCTCTGGCTGGCGGTGCGGTGGCGGCGCCGGACGCGGGGCGGGCGGCGGCTCAGGGCAGCGGCGCGACGCTGTTGCAGACCGCCCGCGGCAGGGCCACGTCGCGGTAGAAGATGAGGTGGTCGCCCCAGATGGTGAAGGTGCGGGCGGGGCAGCGCACGCCCTCCACCCGCGCCGCGGCGGCGCCCCTGGCATCGGCCCGGATGAGCGTCACCGACTCCTTGACCACGTCCACCCCCTGGCGCACCCAGGCGCTGCCGTCCGGCCCCTCGCCCAGCCAGAGGTCGGAGAAGGCCTGCGGGTAGGCGGTGTCGTGGACCTTGGCCTTGCCGTCGAGGTCGGCGAGCTTGTCCAGCTCGATCTTGCGCCAGGGGTTGTCGACCGTGGCGTGCCAGGTCAGCTTGCCGTCGAGGGTGAAGACCTCGAGGTCGCCGGTGAAGCTCTCCAGGGTGTAGAGCAGACGGCGCGCCGGGTCGTAGCGCAGCTGCACCTCGCGCACGCGGTTGGCGCCGACGTGCAGGGTGATCGGTTTCTCCTTGCCGAAGCCGCGGATCAGCCGCCGCTGCCGCAGGTCCCACAGCTCGACGCGGTGGTCCGCCTGCCGCGGCGACACCGCCACGGTGTCGGCGTCGATCCAGCACATCCAGCCGGCCGCCGCCGGCAGCTTCAGCTCGCCGCCGCCAGACGAGGCGTTCCCGGACGGCGCCGGAGCGCCACCGGACGGCGCCGGGGCTCCAAGGGCAGGCGCCGAACCGGCCGCGGATGCGCTCGCCCCCGCCTCCGGCGTTGCCGGCGCTCCGCCCGACGACGGCCCGGGGATCCCGGACCGCGGCGCGCCTGCCGCGGCACCGCCAGCGGCACCGCCTCCCGGCCGCACCCAGAGCAGCCGCTCGCCGTCGTCGGCGAGCGCCACCGCGCCCCACTCCGCGTCGCCGGCCACCGCATCGACCCCCTTGGTCACCAGGAGGGTCCCCAGCCGCTCCGCCGTGGGGGAGAAGAACCGCACCGAGCCCTCGACCGGCTCCCACGCCCAGAGGTTCCCGGCATGGTCGATGCCCATCGACCGCGCCCGCACCAGCTCCGCCAGGGAGAGCGCCGCGGCGGTGGGCCGGACCGCATCGCCGCCCGCGCCGCCAACCCCGCTCGTTCCAACGCCGCGGCCCCTCGCCACCGGCGTCCCGCCGACCGCCGCCGCCGGCCGGGTGCCGGCCGTCAGCAGGGCCGCCAGCGAAAGCGCGGCGGCCAGCGCCGGAAGGCTCAGGATGGTCCGGGCCGGCCGCAGGCGGGTCGGGCGGAGGGCGAGGGGTGGGGCCTTCGGATCGCTCATCGCCCGCATCTTAGCGGATCTCACCCCACAAGCCGCCTCCCCGATCCGGCGGCGCCGGCGGCGGCAAGGCCGTCCCACCTGCCGCGGCGCTTTCATCGCCGGCCCGCGCGGCCCGGCGGGACCCGGCTCAGCCGGCCGCGGGGTCCAGCCAGTCGCGCGGCTGCAGGAACTCCCTGGTCAGGCGCTCCTCGGGCGAGCCGGGCTCGGGCTTGAAGCCGTACTGCCAGCGCGCCAGGGGCGGCAGCGACATGAGGATCGACTCGGCGCGCCCGCCGGATTGTAGGCCGAAGAGGGTGCCGCGGTCGTAGAGCAGGTTGAACTCGACGTAGCGGCCGCGGCGGTAGAGCTGGAACTGGCGCTCGCGCTCGCCGTAGGGGGTGGCGCGGCGGCGCTCGACGATCGGCAGGTAGGCGGGCAGGAAGGCGTCCCCCACCGCGCGCAGGAACTCGAACGAGCGCGCGAACCCCCAGGTCTGGAGGTCGTCGAAGAACAGACCGCCGACGCCGCGCGTCTCGCCGCGGTGCCGCAGGAAGAAATACTCGTCGCACCAGCGCTTGAAGCGCGGGTAGACCTCCGGGCCGAAGGGGACGCAGAGCTCGCTCGCCTGCCGGTGCCAGGCGACCGCGTCCTCGGCGAAGGGATAGAAGGGGGTCAGATCGAAGCCGCCGCCGAACCACCAGACGGCATCGTCCCCGGACCAGCGCTCCCGGGCGGCGAAGAAACGCACGTTCATGTGCGTGGTCGGGACGTAGGGATTGACCGGGTGCAGCACCAGCGACACGCCCATAGCCTCGAAGCCGCGGCCGGACAGGTCCGGCCGGTGCGCCGTGGCCGAGGCCGGCATGCCGGCGCCATGCACGTGCGAGAAGCCGACCCCCGCCTGCTCGAAGAGCGCGCCGCCGGAGAGCACCCGCGAGCGGCCGCCGCCGCCCTCGGCGCGGTGCCAGAGGTCCTCGTGGAAGCCGGCGCCGCCGTCCGCCGCGGCGAGCGCCGCGCAGAGGCGGTCCTGCAGGTCGAGCAGGTAATCCCGCACCGCCTCGCGCCCGGCGGCGGCGCTCACCCGCGGTGCGCCGCGGACGCCGGCGCCCGGCGGATCCGCGGTGGGCGGAGAGGGGGTCAACCGGGCTTCCCGGCCGGGAGCGTCGGCATCGGCGCGGCGGGGGCCACGCCGGGGAGGCGCCGCGCCGCCAGGGAGCCGGAGGGCAGGCGAAGAGCGGGCGGACGCGGCGCGCGAAGCACTACCGGCCGTCCTCGACGCGGATCGGGAAGAGCTCGGCCTGGCGCCTGTCGGCGGCCGAGATGGGGACGCGGTAGTCGCCGGTCCAGCAGGCGGTGCAGTAGCTCTCGGCCGGGCCGGTGACCGAGGCGAGCAGGCCGTCGAGCGACAGGTAGGCCAGGCTGTCCGCCTGGATGAAGCGGCGGATCTGCTCGACGCTGTGATCGGAGGCGATCAGCTCGGCGCGCGTCGGCGTGTCGATGCCGTAGTGGCAGGGCCATTCGGTGGGCGGCGCCGGGATGCGCACGTGCACCTCGGCCGCGCCGGCGTCGCGCACCATGCGCACGATCTTCTGCGAGGTGGTGCCGCGCACGATCGAGTCGTCGACCAGCACCACGCGCTTGCCGCCGATCAGCTCGCGGATCGGGTTGAGCTTCACCTTGACGCCGAAGTCGCGGATCGACTGCTTGGGCTCGATGAAGGTGCGTCCCACGTAGTGGTTGCGGATCAGCCCGAACTCGAGCGGCAGGCCGGACTCGCGGCTGTAGCCCATGGCGGCGAACAGGCCGCTGTCCGGCACCGGCACCACGATGTCGGCCGCCGCCGGCGCCTCGCGCGCCAGCCGGGCGCCCATGCGCAGGCGGGTCTGCGACACCGAGTCGCCGAACACCTTGCTGTCCGGCCGCGCGAAGTAGACGTGCTCGAAGATGCAGCGCGACGGCTCCGGCGCGCGCTCCAGGCGGAAGCTCTCGACCTTGCCGCCGCGCGCCGCCACCACCTCGCCGCAGCCCAGCTCCCGCACCGGCCGCGCCTCCAGCAGGTCGAAGGCGCAGCTCTCCGAGGCGAAGCAGGCGGCGGCGCCGCGCTCGCCCATCACCAGCGGCCGGAAGCCGTTGGGATCGCGCGCCGCCACCAGGCCGTCGCTGCTGATGAGCAGCAGCGAGTAGGCGCCGCGCACCTGCTCCAGGGCCAGCATGAACGACTCGACCACGTCGCGGCGCGGCTCGCGCGCCATCAGGTGCAGGATGACCTCGGTGTCGCTGGTGGTCTGGAAGATCGATCCCTCGCCCTCCAGGCGGCGGCGGATCTCGACGGCGTTGGTCAGGTTGCCGTTGTGGATGATGCCGAGCGGCCCCATCGAGGTCTTGACCACGATCGGCTGGGCGTTGGCGATGATGCTGGTGCCGGCGGTCGAGTAGCGGGTGTGGCCGAGCGCCCGCCCACCCGGCAGGCGCGAGAGCACCTCCTCGTCGAAGATCTCCGAGACGTGCCCCATGCCGCGCTCGACGTGCAGCCGCTTGCCGTCCCAGGAGACGATGCCGGCGCTCTCCTGGCCGCGGTGCTGGAGCGCGTAGAGCCCGAGGTAGGTCAGCCGGGCGGCGTCGTCAGCGGCTTCGATGCCAAAGATTCCGCACATGGTCGGGTGATGGGTCGGCCGAGCCTCCGGTCAGATCAACGACCGGGGCGGTGAGAATATTCTCCTTGCGCTCCTCGTGCTGCCCGCGGCCGCCCGCCGCACCGGCGCTCCGGCGACGGCCCGCTGCCGGCCCGCTCCGAGTGCCGGCATCCTGCTGCGCCCGGGCGGAGACGCCGCACGCTCACAGCCCCAGGGCCCGCGGCAGGGCGGTCGCCCAAGCCTGGTGAAGCGCCGCGACCGGCGCCCGCCACACCTCGCCGCCGCTGCGCAGGACCAGCGCCTCGCCGGTCGCCTCGCCGATCTCGGCCGCCGGCACGCCGGCCTCCTCGGCCGCCGCCAGCACCGCCTGGAGCCGCGCGCCGGCGCAGGCCACCAGCGCCCGCGCCTGGGTCTCGGCGAAGAGCCCGGCGCCGGCCAGCCCGACGCCTTCCAGGTCCACCGCCGCGCCCAGGCCGCGGCCGAGGCACGCCTCGGCCAGCGCCACGGCAAGCCCCCCCTCCGCCAGGTCGTGGGCGGTCGCCACCAGCCCCTCGCCGGCCAGGCGCCGCAGCAGCCGCGCCAGGCGCAGCTCGGCGTCCAGATCCACCACCGGCGGATGCCCCTGCTCGATGCCGTGCAGCAGGCGCAGGTAGGCCGAGCCGCCGTGCTCCCCGGTCTCGGCGGCCGATCCGGCCGCGCC
>JASLEW010000600.1 GCA_030150965.1 Thermoanaerobaculia bacterium
ACGCCCGCGGCCGGCCACCGGCGACCCGACGGCCAGCCGCTCCTCGCCGGTGAGCCGCGCCAGGAGGGCGAGGAAGCCGCCGAGGAGGGTCATCGCCAGGGTGGCGCCCCGCCCCTGGCGGCGGCGCTGCGGCGCCTGGGCCAGGAGCGGGGCGCCACCCTGGCGATGACCCTCCTCGGCGGCTTCCTCGCCCTCCTGGCGCGGCTCACCGGCGAGGAGCGGCTGGCCGTCGGGTCGCCGGTGGCCGGCCGCGGGCGTGGCGAGCACGAGGGGCTGATCGGGCTGTTCGTGAACACCCTGGTGATGGCCGGCGACCTGCGCGGCGACCCGGCGTTCACCACCCTGCTCGGCCGGGTGCGGGAGACGGCGCTCACCGCCTACGAGCACCAGGAGCTGCCGTTCGAGACCCTGGTGGCCGAGCTCGCGCCGCGCCGCGACCTGTCGCGCAACCCGCTGTGCCAGGTGATGTTCGCCGCCCAGACGGCGCCCATGGCGGCGCCGGAGCTGGCCGGCCTCGTGACCGCGCTGCTGCCGCTGCCGGTGCGCACCACCCGCTTCGACGTCGAGCTGCACCTGTTCGAGCGGCCGGCCGGCGCTGCCGCGGAGCCCGTGGTGGAGGGCTTCTGCGCCTACAGCACCGACCTGTTCGACGCCCCGACCATGGCGCGGCTGCTGCGCTCCTACGATGCGCTCCTGGCGAGCGCGGCGGCCGACCCCGGGTTGCCGCTGAGCCGCCTGGAGCTGCTCTCGGCCGCCGAGCGCCATCAGCTGCTGCGCGAATGGAACGACACGGCGCCGGCTTGCCCCGCGGCGGAGGAGACCGTCCTGCCCCTCCTCCGGCGCACGGCGGCGGCGCATCCCGCCGCCGTGGCGCTGGACGATGGAGCGGCGCGCCTGAGCTACCGCGAGCTGGGGGCGGCCGTCGCGGCGCTGGCGCGGCGGCTGCGCCGGGCGGGCGCCGGACCCGAGGTGGTGGTGGCGGTGCACCTGGGCCGCTCGCTCGAGCAGGTCGCCGCCCTCCTCGCCGTCCTTGCCGCCGGCGCCGTCTACCTGCCGCTCGACCCCGAGCTGCCGGCGCGCCGCAAGGCCTGGATGCTGCGCGACGCCGGGGCCGCGGTGGTGGTGACGACGCCCGCCCTGGCGGCGGCGTCCGCGGCGTGGGCTGCGGGCGGCGCCACGAGCGCCGATGCCGCCGATGCCGCCGATGCCGCCGCTGCCGGCGGCGCCGCCGATCCCGCCAGGACCGCCGATTCCGCCCATGGCGCCGAGATCGCGCGGTTCACCGAGATTGCCGCTCCCGCCGGCCCCGCCGTTCTCGCAACTCCCTCCGACACCGGCGCGGCTGCCCCCGGAGCCGGGCCCTTCGCCGCCGGCGCCGGATTCCGCAGCGGCGCGGCCACGCACGGTCCCGAGCCGGGCGGGCCGGTGGTGCTGACCGTGGAACCCCTCGGCGAGGCCGCCGCCGAGACCGCGGATTCCCCGGAGGCCTCCGCCGCCGATCCCCTGGCGGCCCTCACGCCGGCCAGGGTGGGGGGCGAGAGCCTGGCCTACGTGCTCTACACCTCGGGCTCGACCGGCACGCCGAAGGCGGTGGCCGTGGCTCACGGCGGGCTGCTCAACCTGGTGCGTTGGCACCGCGGCGCCTACGCCCTGGGACCGGCGGACCGGGCGAGCCAGCTGGGCGCGCTCGGCTTCGACCTCTCGGTGTTCGAGACCGTGCCGGCGCTCGCCGCGGGCGCCACCCTGCACCTCGTGCCCGAGGAGGTCCGCCGCGATCCCGCGCGCCTGGGCGCCTGGCTCGGCGAGGCCCGGATCAGCGTCGCGTTCCTCCCCACCGCGCTGCTGCACGCCATGGTGGCGGGAGGCTTCGGCGGTGCGCCGCGGCTGCGCCTCCTGCTCACCGGCGGCGAGGCGCTGCAGCCGCTGGCGCGGGACCTCGGCTGCCCGCTGATCAATCATTACGGGCCCACCGAGAGCACGGTCGCCACCACCGCCGGAAGCGTCGCCCTGGGGGCCGCGGATCCGGCGGGCGCCGTCCCGCCGCCGATCGGCCGCCCGCTCACCGGCCTGCGGGTGCACGTGCTCGACCGCTGGGGCGGCCTGGCCGCGGCCGGCGCCCCGGGCGAGCTCTGCCTGACCGGCGCCGGCATCGCCCGCGGCTATCACCGCCGCCCGGAGCTCACCGCCGAGCGCTTCGTCCCCGATCCCTTCGCCGGCGCGGGCGCGCCCGGCAGCCGCCTCTACCGCACCGGCGACCGCGCGCGCACCCTGGCCGACGGCCGCCTGGAGTACCTCGGGCGGCTGGACCGCCAGCTGAAGGTGCGGGGCTTCCGCATCGAGCCGGCGGAGATCGAGGCGGCGCTGCTCGACCATCCCGGCGTGCGGGAGGTCTGCGTGCTCGCCCGCCCGGTGCCGGGCGCCGAGGCGCGCCTGGCCGCCTTCCTGGTGCCGCGCCTGCCGGCCGCGCCGCCGGCGGCGGAGCTGCGCCGGCACCTGGCGGCGCGCCTGCCGGCGCACCTCGTGCCCGCGGTCTTCGTGACCCTCGACGCCCTCCCGGCCACGCCGCACGGCAAGGTGGACCGCGCGGCGCTGGCGGCCCTGGAGGGCGGCGCAGGGTCCGGCAGGGCGGTGGACGCGGACTTCGTGGCGCCGCGCTCCGCCTACGAGCAGCGCATCGCCGCGGTCTGGCAGCAGGTGCTGCCCGGTGCTCCGGTCGGCATCGACGACCCCTTCTTCGAGCTGGGCGCCGACTCGCTCGCCATGGCCCGGGCCGCCGCCCTGCTCGAAACCGAGCTGGGCCGTGCCGTGCCGCTGGTGATGCTGTTCCGCTTTCCCACCGTGCGCACGCTGGCCGAGGGGCTCGCCGCCGCCGCGGCGGAG
>JASLEW010000613.1 GCA_030150965.1 Thermoanaerobaculia bacterium
CCGCCCGCGGCCAGGGCGCGGACGGCACGCTCGACCTCGCCGGGCTCGGGGAAACGGCCGGCCTTCTTCTTCGAGAAGACCGTCTGGCCGTCGCAGGTGACCTCGAAGACCCCGCCGGACCCCTTGATGAGCTCCGGCCGCAGGCCAAGGTTGCGCTCCAGCTCGTCCGCCAGACCGGCGGCGCGGGGGAGATAGTTTCAGACTCGGCAGTACTCGATCGTGATGTGTTTAGCCATCGCCAGCTCCTTTTTGTTCACTGTCCTGCATGAATCAGCAACCGTAATGTGCATAACTGTCAATGTGTGCAGGTATTTGAAACTTGTCGCCTGAATCACCAAGGTGCTCTCCGAAGCCCGAGCGGGACAAAATTCACAAAAAAAGTCGCCTCACCCCCTAGCTTTTCGCGCCGACTAGAGTACAATCGAACTTGTTCAACAGCGTTGTCCAGGCCTGTGAGGGTCCAGGGCGGCGCCCATGTTGGGGTTGAAACAGGCCCACCCTGGCCCAGAAGTTGGCATCTCGTGCCGCTCGAGGGACCGGGACGTACAACGGATCGCTGGATGGCTGGAGGAAACCAATGAAAGGTGAAGCGCCGAGCATGTCGCAGAAAGAAATGGCCCAGATCAGACAGAACCTGGAGGGGACGCCGGACATCGAGGAGGCGGCGGAGCTGATGAACCTGGCGGGGAACTCGACCCGCCTGAAGCTCCTCTACCTGCTCGAGAACATGAAGGAGCTGTGCGTGTGCGACCTCGCCGAGATGTTGGGCGTGTCGGTGTCGGCGGTGTCGCAGCATCTCGCCAAGCTGAAGGCATACGGCCTGGTGGCGCCGCGCCGCGACGCCCAGACCATCTACTACCGGCTCACCGACCACGCGTTCAACGCCAAGCTGCGGGACAACTTCTTCCGCCAGTTCCAGGTCTAAGGCCAAGCGGTTCAACCTCGGCAAAGGCGACCGCCTGGCGGTCGCCTTTGGCGTCTCCATACCCCCCTCCCGATACCCTTCCGCACACCCATCCGTTCAGGGACGCCGGTGGATGGCCGGCGCTCCGGCCGCCGCTCGACCCGGCCCCGGCACGAGGCAGCGGGCGAGGAAGCCGTCGAGCGGCTTCCGGCCGCGCCCCGGACCGAGACCTTATCTTATGCCAGGGAAGCGGAAGGCTCTCGATTCGCCTCTCGTGGCACTACAATGACCCGGCCGGTGGCCGGCATGAGCGGACCGCCGTCCGGCGAGGACCAAGGTAAGCGGGCGGTCGCCCGCGGCTGTCACCACGAGAGGGGGAACGATGAGCAATCACCATCCGCGTCCACGCTTCACCTACCTGGGGCATGCCACCGTGCGCTGCGATCTGCCGGGGGGCGAGGTGGTGCTGATCGATCCCTGGGTGCAGGGCAACCCCGCCTGTCCCGACCGCTGCAAGAAATTCGAGCGGCTCGACGCGATCCTCATCACCCACGGCCACGGCGACCACATGGCGGATGCGGTCGAGATCGCCAAGCGCCATCAGCCGCGCCACGTCGTCGCCAACTACGAGATCTGCAACTGGCTGGAATCCAAGGGAGTCAAGAACTGCTCCGGGATGAATCTCGGGGGCGCGCAGCAGCTGCTCGGCCTGACCGTGTCGATGGTGCGGGCCGATCACACCTCCAGCCTGACGGACGGCGACCGGACCCTCTACGGCGGGGTCGCCGCCGGCTACCTGGTCAAGCTCGACGGCGGTTTCACCTTCTACCACGCCGGCGACACCGCGCTCTTCTCCGACATGCAGCTGATCGCCGAGCTGTACCGGCCGGAGCTGGCGTTCCTGCCGATCGGCGATTTCTACACCATGGACCCGCAGCAGGCGGCCCGCGCCTGCCGCTACCTGGGGGTGCGCAAGGTGATCCCCATCCATTGGGGGACCTTCCCGGTGCTCACCGGCACCCCCCAGGAGCTGGTCAAGGCGCTGGAGACCCTCGGAGCGAGCTGCGAGGTGGTGGCTCTCAAGCCCGGTGAGGTTTATTGAGAGGACCGGCTTGCCCGGTTCGGCCGGTGGCGTCTTCGGAGCTCACACTCGTCGCGCAGCTTACCGGCGTCGATCGGATCGCCCCCCCTTCCCCCCAACCCCCTTCCCACCCCTCCGGGGGGGAAGGGGGCGCCCCCGCCCATCTTCATGGCTCGCGGTAGGCTCTTGGCGCACCCAGCCGCCCGGCGTTGGCGGGGCGGGGGTGCTCCACCGCGCCCCGCTCAGCGCAGCCGGGCGCCCAGGCCCAGCCAGCGCGCCCGGGCCAGCAGGCCCACGCGGACGAGCGGGCTGAGATGGGGCGCCGCGGCGAGCAGCCCGCCGCCGGCCTCCTCGATCTCCGACAGCAGGCGCAGGGCGGCGAGGAGGGCGAACACGCCGGCCCGCCGGTAGGGAACCGGCAGGTCCACCAGGCCGCGCGGCGCCCGCAGCAGGCGCGGCCGCAGCCGGGTGCACTCCTGCGCGATGGCCCACGGCAGCTCCGGGGCCGCCGCGGCCGGTTGCGGCGCGGCGGCCCCGGGATCCTGCCGGTCCCGCGGCGTCGGCGCCTGAGGCGCCCGCCACTCGTCCTCGGGCAGCGGGCAGCGGCCGCGGGCCATGGCCTCGCCCAGGCGCTGCAGGAGCGAGAGGCGGATCAGGGCGCCGCCGAAGCCGCTCACCTCGAAGCTCAGCCGGTCCTCCAGGAGGGCGCCGCCGGCCGCCCGGGCCAGGGCGCGCGCCTCCGACTC
>JASLEW010000615.1 GCA_030150965.1 Thermoanaerobaculia bacterium
CTCGTTCTTCGTCAGCACCGCGCCGGCGAGGAGGCAGCCGGCGGCGAGGCCCCGCCCCGGGGTCAGGGGCGCCAGCACCAGCAGCACCAGCGCCGCGCCGTAGAAGGCGGCGAGCGGCAGGTCGCTGTAGGCGGATGTGGCGCCGCCCGCGCCGTAGCTCACGAAGTGGGGCAGGGCGGCGCAGAGCGTGGCGAGCGCGGCCGCGGCGGCGCCGGCGGTGCGGCGGGCTCCGTCGTGGAGGACCAGGAGCAGGGCGGCGAGGAAGGCCACGTAGACCGCGCGGTAGTCCTGCTCGTCGGGGCCGGCGCCGAAGCTCTCCTGCACCGCCGCCTGGGCCAGCGACAGCAGCGGCGGGTAGCGCGGATGCATGACGAACCAGTGCGCCTCGGCCAGGACGGAGGGATCGGCCGTGCGCTCGTGGCGCATCCACTCGCCGAGCGGGCTCCAGATCATGCGGCCGTCCCAATCGGCGAGCGGCACGGAGAGCGCCGAGGCGAGCGTCCCCAGGCAGAGGGCGGCGATCACCGCTCCGGCGCCGAGCCGCCAGGAGGGACGGCGGGTGCGGCGAGGGGACCGCGCGCTGGCATCCTCGTGGAGGGCGCCTCGGGCCTGGCCTTCGGCTGAGGCGGCTTGTGCATGGGCCGCGCCCGCGGCGGCGGCAGGAGCCGAGGTGCTGCGGCGCAGCAGCACCTGCCGGAGCCGCGCCGCCAAGCCGAGCGCCACCGGCACCAGCACGGCGAAGGCAATGGCCGGGCGCGCCAGGGGCACGCCGAGCAGGTGCGAGGCAACGAGCAGGAAGGTCCCGACCGCCATGACCCCCAGCAGGAACGCCCAGGAAAGGCGGCGCCACCAGGCCATGCGTCGCAGCGGCGCGCACAGCTCGGCGAGCCCCAGGCCGGGCAGGGTGAAGAGCGCCACACCGGCCAGGTTGGCCTCGATGGAGGCGAGCGTCATGACGCCCCGACCGGTGTGCTGGACCGTTCCGGCGGTTTGGGGACCTTCGGTGCGGCAGGCGGCGGCACTGGTGCCGTTGCTGCCGTTGCTGCCTGCGGTGAAAGCGATGTTCCAGTTGCCGGCGACACAGTGGTTGCAGGCCGTGCCACCGGTGGTGGCGCTGCCGCGGTTTCCGCCGCTGCTGCGGGTGCAGGCGCTGCCGCGGTTGCCGGCACTGCCGCCGTTGCTGCCGGCGGTGCGGCCGGCGAAGGCGCTGCCGCGGGCCCCGCACGCCGCCAGGGTGCCGGCGGGCAGCCCGGGGGGACCACCGGCCGCTGCTCGAACAGCCGCGGCGGCCGGCCGGTGGCGACCGCCACCACCACCCAGCGGATCTGGCTCAGCCAGCAGTCGCCGGGGCGCGACCCCGGGCCGGCCACCACGGCGCGCCGCGGCAGGAGGTCGAAGCGCACCCAGAGCATTGCGCCGGGGATGTCCTGCTCGGCGAGGAGGTAGGGCTCGTCCAGGGGCAGCGTCCGGCGCAGGCGCTCGACCCCGGCCACGTAGCGCGGGCCGAAGACCTGCGCCCGCACCGCCGCCGGCGGCCGGCCCAGGGTCCGCGCCGCGGCCCGCAGGCGCACCCCGGTGTTGCGCAGCCCGAGGACGATGCCGGCGGCCAGGTAGAGCGCGAGCGCTCCGAGGGCCACGAGCGGCAGCAGGCGTGCGCGCATGGCCCGCGAGTATAAGGCCGGCCCGGTGGCCCGCCGGCCGCGTCCTGGAGGCCGGTGCCGGATCACTTCGAATGGCCCAGCACCTGGATGCCGGGAGAGCTCTTGGGGGCCGGGGTCTGCGACGGCGCGACCGCCGCTTCCTCCGGGCGCCCGGCCGGAGTCGCCACGGTCCCTGGCCGGATTCGGCGAGGGCCGCCCTGCGGACGGATATACTTGCTGCCGTCCCTGCTGCACCCAGAGGAGACCTCTCATGAAGCGACGCATCGCTGTGGCCGCCGTGCTGGCGGCGCTGGCCGTCCTGGCCGCGGGCTGTTTCGACGTCGAGGAGACGGTGAGCTTGCAGCGCGACCTCTCCGGCAGGGCGAGCTTCAGCATGAAGATCGACATGGAGCCGATGGTCGAGATCATCGCCGGCATGCAGCACGGCATGTCCGGCAAGCCGGGTCCGGCGACGCCGGAGGAGATCGCCGAGGCGCGCCGGCAGATCCTGGACAAGGAGAAGGCCGACGCCGGCGATCCGGCGAAGAAGCAGGCGGAGCTGCAGAAGGCCCGGGCCGAGGCCGAAAAGCAGCTGCCGCCGGGTGTCAAGCTGCTGTCGATGGCGATGAGCGACGAGGGGCTGAAGATGGCGGTGAGCGCCGCGTTCAGCTTCGACGACGTGCACAAGCTGGCGCAGCTCAACCTGCCACAGAAGGGCGGCGAGTCCGCCGGCGGCGGCGACGGCAACCCCTACCAGGCGCCCTTCGGCGGCCTCAAGGTGGTGGACGAGGGGCCGACGATCCTGGTCACCATGACTGGCGCCGATCCCAAGTCGCGGATGCAGGACATCAAGGCGAAGGTTCCCGAGCCCGCCATGCAGGACCAGCTCGCCGCGGCATTCGCGGGCGCCCGCTTCGCCTTCCGGCTGGAGGCGCCCTTCGAGGTGGTCTCGACCAACGCCACCCGCCGCGAGGGCAAGGCGCTGATCTGGGAGGTGAGCACCAAGGATCCCTCCGCGCAGATGCCGGACACGCTCTCGGCCCGCTTCAAGAAGTGACGGCGCGGCGGAAGAAGCCGGCGGCCATCCAGCGCCGGAAGGCGGCGTGCAGCTCGGCGGCCAGAGCGTCGTCGGAGAGCGGGGTGGCGGTGGCATCTGCCTCCGCCGCACCGGCGCTGGCGGCGGTGCCGGCGTCGGTGGCGATGGCGCGGCCGGCGGCGCTGGCAGTGCTGGCAGCGCTGGCGGGAATGGCCGCGATGGCCTCGCCGACGCTGGCGCCGCCGAGGAGCGCCGAGAGCACAGCGTGCTCGAGCGGCGAGAGCACGTGCCGCCGGACGACGAAGTCGCTGCGGCTGAGCGCCAGGTGCTCGACCGCCGGGGCGGGGATCTCCAGGAGCGGCAGGAGGGGCTCTCCGGCCCAGCTGCTCTCCTCGCTGCCGCGGCTCCCCAGCGCCTCGCCCGCTCCGGTGCCGGCAGCACCCTCTCCGCGCGAGGTGTCTCCGGCGCCGACCGCCTCCCCCTCCCCGCTCCCGGGATCAGTTGCGCGGCCTGCCGTCTCCTCGCTCGCCTGAGAGCTTCGGCCAGCTCCTCCCGCCTCCTCGCCGCGTGCCGCCAGGAGCGCCCGCGCCGCGGTGTAGAGGGCGTTGAGCGGGAAGCGGAAGGTGAGCAGCCGCAGGCAGGGCACCGGCTCCAGCCGGGCCGCGGCGAACTCGGCGGCGGCGGGCAGCGTGGCAGCGGCGGGGAGCGGCTCGCCCTCGGCCCCCGGGCCGTCGAAGACCTCGGCGACCGCCAGCTCCAGGGTGGCCAGGTCGATCAGGAGGTCGGCCCAATCGGGTGCTGCCGCCTCTTCCGGTGCCGCATCCGGGCGGGCTGGCGGCGCGGCCACTGCCGGCTCCCCCGGAACCGTGTCCGAGCCGTCCATCTGTCCGCCCGCCGCCGCGCCGCCGACCGCTCCAGCCGGTGCCGCCGCCGCCCCGCCTTCCCCGCCGCCCCGGGCCGGCCGCGTCGCGGCGAGGAACCGCGGGAAGCTCTCGGCGAGCTTGGTCAGGGTGTAGCTGCGCGACGGATGAGCCTGGAGGTAGTCGAAGGCGAAGCCGTCGAAGACCTCGCCGCCCAGGAGGCCCCGCAGCACCGGAAAGCAGTCGCCGAGGCATTCGAGGAGGCGGGCGTAGTAGGCGTTGGCGTAGATCGACAGCCGCTCCTCGGCGCTCAGCCGCCGCGAGCGGCGGACCAGGGCCTCCAGGGAGCCGCGGTCAAGCCGCACCAGCTGCTGCGCCGCCGGTGCCGCGACGCCGGCCGCCACGCCGCCAGGGTGGGTGATCACCGCCTGGAACCACTGCTGCACGGCGTCCAGGGGAGGCTGCGGCGCCGGTGCCGCGGGTCCATTCCGCTGCCTACCTCCGGCCGCAGCACCGTCGATCCCGCTCAGGCTTCCTCCATCATGCCCACTCAGGTTCCTCCATGACTCCCGCTCAGGACTCCTCCGTCACGCCCGTTCAGGCCGCCGCGGTCGCGCCCGCTCAGGCCACCTCCGGCACGAGGTGGTGCAGGGGGTGCGGCGCCGGCGCCCGGGCGAGGGGCGGGCGCGGCGGAACGGTCCCCGCTGCCTCGGGCCGCGCGGGGGCATGGCCGGCGGCCGTGGGATCCGCCGCCTGCCCGCGCTCCGCGCCCGTGTCGGCTGCAGGCAGCCAGCGCACTGCATCCGCCTCGGCTGCCGCCGGTCCACGCTCTGCGCCCGCCTCGGCTGCCACCTGCCCGCGTCTTGCAGCCGCTTCGGCGCCCGCCGGCAGCCGCTCGCCCATGAAGCGGCGGGCCTTCAGCACCTCGGCGTGCACGACCGGGAAGGGGGGGATGCTGGCGTCCCATTCGAGGAGCGTGGCGACGCCGCCGGTCCGCTGGTGGGTGGTGCGGTACAGCTCCCACACCGGATCGATCACCGCGTGGTCGTGGGTGTCGATCAGGTGCGTGGTGTAGTCGGTGTGGCCGGCGAGGTGGCACTGCACGATGCGCTCGGCCGGCAGCGCGCGGATCAGCGCCAGCGGGTCGAGGTCGTGATTGAAGCTCGACACGTAGACGTTGTTGACGTCGAGCAGCAGCCCGCAGTCGGCGTCCTCGGCCAGGCGGGCGATGAACTCGCCCTCGCTCATCGTCGAGTGGGCGAAGGTCACGTAGGAGCTGGGGTTCTCCAGCACCAGGGGGCGCTCCAGGAAGTCCTGCACGGCGCGCACGCGCGCGGCGACGTGGGCGAGCGTCGCCTCGGTGAAGGGCAGCGGCAGCAGGTCGTGGGTGTTGCGCCCCAGCACGCCGGTCCAGCACAGGTGATCGGAGACCCAGCGCGCGCCGATCTCGCGGGCCAGGGCCCTGAGCTTGGCGAGGTAGGCCCAGTCGAGCGGCGCCGTCGAGCCGATCGACAGCGACACGCCGTGCATCACCACCGGGTAGCGCTCCGCCACCTGGCGCAGCACGTGGCGCGGGCGGCCCTGCGAGTCGATGAAGTTCTCGCTGATGACCTCGAACCAGTCCACCGCCGGCTGGTGGCGCAGGATGTGATCGAAATGCGCCGCGCGCAGGCCCACCCCGAGCCCGAGATTGGCGTGGCCCAGGCGCGGCGCGGTCACCGGCGCGGCGCTCCTAGCCGCCGGCGCCGCACTGCTTGGGGGCCGGGCCGAACTTCCTGCCGGCGGCGTTCATCGCCGTCTCCCAGCTGGCGCGGGCGCGCTTCCAGGAGTCGCCGGTGACCGGCACCGCGCAGCTGCCCTTGCCCTTGCAGGCGTTGCTGCCGCTCGGCCCCTGGCCGGCGCAGGCGTTGTCGCCGGCGCAGGAGTGGGCGGCGACGGTGGCGCAGGTCCCCTGGCCGGCGCAGGCGTTGCTCGCGTCCTTGCCATGCCCCTTGCAGGTGTTGAGGCCGCAGCAGATGTGCGGGTCCTTGAGCAGGCCGCCCCCGGCGGCGGCGCCGTCGGCAGCGGCGGCGGCGTGCAGCGCCCGCCCGCCGAGC
>JASLEW010000616.1 GCA_030150965.1 Thermoanaerobaculia bacterium
GCCGCCGCGCTCGCCGTCCCCGGCGCCGCGCCGGCGGCGCATTTCGGCCTGGGCCGCATCGCCCTGCAGCAGGGCGACGCGGCCGCGGCGGCGGCCCACTTCGAGGCGGCGCTGGCCGCCCAGCCCCAGGCGTCGGCGGTGCACGCGCCGCTCGCCGCCGCCTACCGCCGGCTGGGGCAGCTCGACAAGGCGAGGGAGCAGGCGGCGGCCTACGGCAACCGGCCCATGCAGTTCGACGATCCGCTGCTGCGCGAGGTGCAGGAGGGCAACGCCGGCAACCGCAGCCGGGTGGTGACCGCCACCCTGGCGCTCGACGCCGGCCGCTTCGCCGAGGCCGCCCAGGGCTTCCGCCAGGCGCTGGCGGTGGACCCCGGCGACGTCAAGTCGTGGCTCAACCTCGGCCATGCCGAGGAGCGCCTGGGCGACGGCGCCGCCGCCGAGCGCGAGTACCGCCGCGCCGTGGCGCTCGATCCCGGCAACGCCCGCGCCCACTACAGCCTGGGCACGCTGCTCGCGGAGCGCAACGAGCGCCAGGCCCGCGGCGAGGCCATCGCCGAGCTGGAGGCGGCGGTCCGGCTCAACCCGGACCTCCTGGGCGCCCGCTTCAACCTCGCCACCGCCCTGGCCCAGGAGGGGCGCCTCGCCGAGGCGCTGGCGCAATGCGACGCGCTGCTCGCGGTCAACCCCCGGGACCGCGACGCCCAGGCCCTGCGCGACCAGCTGCGCGCCGATCTCGGGGCCGGCTCGCCGCCCGGCTACCGCCCCAGGTCGTAGACGAACTCCACCTCCGCCTCCACCTCCGGCAGCAGGCTGCGGTGCACCGGGCAGGTGTGGGCGGCGCGCTCCAGCTTCAGCCGCTCGGTGGGGGGCAGGGCCGCCGGCAGGTGGATGGTGACCGGCAGCCTGGCGATGCGCCGCGGGTCGCCGGTCATGTGCTTCTCCACCCGGAAGCTGACGCCGGACAGGTCCACGCCGTCGCGCTGCGCGACGATCGCCATGGTGGTGACCATGCAGGAGGCGAGCGCCGCCGCCACCAGGTCGGTGGGGGAGAACGAGCTGCCGTCTCCCTGGTTGTCGACCGGCGCGGCGGTCGCGAGGACGGCCCCCGAGGGGCCGTGAGTGAGCTCCGTCTTCAGGTTGCCGGTGTACCGGCCGGTGATCTCAACCGCCACGCGGATCTCCTTTTCATGGTCATGAACGCCAAGCTCCTCCTTCATCTGCCGACGAGCAGGGCGACCCCGGCGACGATCGCGATCGCCCCCTGCAGCAGCCAGAGGCCCTCGAAGCTGAGATGCAGCAGCAGGACGAGGCCGGCCAGGATCAGGTAGACCGCCGTCATGGTGATGCCGATGCTGCGTCCTCTCATTGCACCGCCTCCTTGTCATGTGCGGCCCGGGCCGCGGATGTGCCGCCAAGACTATGCGATCCGGGCGCCGGTCCGACGGCGGGCCGTGGCGAGCCTCTGCCCGGCGCCCTGCGGTATCGTCTGGTCCATGACCGAGCCGGAGCCCGCCGCCCTCCCCACCTTCGACCTCGGCGGCCGGGTGGCGCTGGTCACCGGCGCCTCGCGCGGCATCGGCGCGGCGATCGCCACGGCGTTCGCCGCCGCCGGCGCCCGCGTCGTCCTGGCCAGCCGCAAGCTCGCCGACCTGGAGGCGGTCGCCGGCCGCATCCGCGCCGCCGGCGGCGCGGCGCTGCCCGTCGCCTGCCACACCGGCCAGCCCGCCGCGGTCGCGGCGCTGGCCGCCGCGATCGGCGACGCCTACGGCGGCCTCGACGTGCTGGTCAACAACGCCGCCACCAACCCGCACCACGGGCCGCTGCTCGCCGCCGACTTCGGCCAGTGGGACAAGACCTTCGAGGTGAACGTAAGGGGCTACTTCGCGACCATCCGCGCCTGCCTGCCGCTGCTGCGCGCGCGCGGCGGCGGCTCGATCCTCAACCTGGCGTCGGTGGCCGGCATGCTGCCGCACGAGGGGCTCGGCGTCTACGGCGTCACCAAGGCGGCGGTCCTGATGCTCACCCGCACCCTGGCCGTCGAGCTCGCCCCCGACTCGATCCGCGTCAACGCCCTGGCTCCCGGGATCATCCAGACCCGCTTCAGCGAGGCCCTGTGGCAGGCCCCCGAGCGCCGCGACCGCGTCCTGGCGGCCATCCCGCTCGGCCGCCTCGGCCAGACCGGCGACCTCACCGGCGCCGCCCTCTACTTCGCCAGCGACGCCTCGCGCTTCACCACCGGCGCGGTGCTGGTGATCGACGGCGGCCAGACGCTGGCCGGGGTGTGCTGAGAAGCGGACCCGCCCGCCCGATCCGGCCGGCAGCGCCTGCGGCACCCCACCCCACCCTCATGGCTCATGGCCGGCCCTGGCCGGTGGGCGGCTCCTGAGAGCGGATGAGAGCGTGGAGACGGCGCCGCGCCGACACCACTGCTCGAGGGACCGTGTCGCCGCGCGCCGGCTCAGGCGGGAGCGCCTGCCTCCTCCGGGTGCGCCGCCGCCGTGAGCGCCCGGCCCAGCTCCGCGGTGGCCTCGCGCAGCCGGGCGCGGTGACCGTCACGGCAGCTCGCGGCCAGGTCGGCGAACAGGCGGTCGCGGCGGGCGCGATTGAGGCGCGCCAGGGCCAGGAGGCCGGGCTCGTGGGGGCGCCGGCGCTCCGCCCGCAGCCGCCCGGCATCGGCGCCCTCTCCTTCGAGGGTCAGCTCGAGGAGGCGGCCGGCGCGGTGGGCGGCCATCTGGCCGAGCGCCTCCGCCAGCTCCGCCTCCAGGACGTGGGCGTCGTGCAGCTCGCCCAGGAGGTCCTGCATCTGCTTGAGCGCCGGCAGCAGGAACGCCGCGATGGCCTCGCCGGAGGGCGGCGGCTCCTCCGCACCGGCGCTCCCGGCCGGCGTCGTCGGCGTCGTCGGCGTCGTCGGCGCCGTCGGAGTCACGGGAGTCACGGGCGTCACCGGCGTCGCCGGTGGGCCCGGCGCCCCCTGGGGCCGGCGCCGGGCGATCATCCGCGCCAAGGGGTCCGCCAGGTAGCGCAGCCGCTTGCCGGCGATCCGCGCGGCGTGCGCCCGCTCCACGTCGCCCGCGGCCTCGACGTGCCCCAGCCGCCGGTCGAGCTTGGCGGCGTGCTCGTGCAGCAGCGCGGCGGCCACGTCGCCGAAGCGGGGCAGCTGGCCGCCGTCGAGCCGCACCTCGGCACGGTAGACCGCCAGGCGCGGCCGCAGCTTCTCCTCCAGGCGGGCGAGATCGCCCCCCACCTCGCCGCGCAGGCGCTCGTAGGCCGCCGCGCGGCGCGCGTCGAGACGCTCCAGGAGCCAGCCGAGCGCCTGCCGGTGCCGCGCGGCGAGCGCCCCGCGCTGCGCCCGCAGCCACGCGATCTGCACCTCGGCGTCGCGGCCGGCGGAGGTCTCGCGGGTCAGGTCGCGCAGCCGCCGGCGCAGCTTGCGCGGCACCGAGCCGCCGAGCTCCTCCCGGTACGAGCCGATGCAGCTGCGCAGCTTGCGCAGCGCCACCCGCAGGTCGTGCAGCGCCTCGGCATCGTCCTCGTCGTGCAGCCGCGGCAGCGCCGCGGCGACCTGGTCCAGGTGGGAAAGGGCAAGCCGGTGGGCGGCCTCCTCGGGCGGCTGCACCAGCAGCTCGGCGCTGTCGGTGGGCGCGTCCGCCACGTCAACCCGCCAGCTCGCGCAGCTGGGCCGGGGTCAGGGCCCAGAGCAGGGAGGCGGTGCCGGCGCCCACCTCGCCGGGGAACTCGATCAGGCAGGCGCCGCCCTTGCGGAACGACAGCAGGCGCTTCTCGGTGCCGGTCAGCAGCCAGGAGAGGATGAGGCTGATGCTGGGCTCGTGGCCCACCACCGCCACGGTCTCCGCGGTCTGCTTGCGCAGCCAGCTCAGGAACTCGACCGGCGACGCCTCGGGGGCCAGCTCGCCGATCTCGACCTCGCGCAGGCCGCCGAACACCGAGTCGACCACGGCGCCGGTCTGCGCCGCGCGGGTGAGCGGGCTGGTGGCGAGCAGGTCGATCTCGGGGACCAGGTTCTTGAGCCCCCGGGCCGCCTGCTTCATCCTCTTGCGGCCCTCGTCGGTGAGCGGGCGCAGGCGGTCGTCCTTGCCGGTGCGCGCGAACTCGTCCCGGTCTTCGGCGATGGCGTGGCGGATGAGCAGCAGCTTCATGCGGTCACCTCGACGGCACATAGCTTTACCTGTCCGGCGGCTTTTGCCAAGCCGGGGACGGGCCGCAGGCGGCTGCAGGGAGAAGGCCGTACAGCCGAACGCCAGGAGAAAACGCCAAAAAAAGAGCCGGGGCATAGACGCGAGCCGGGTCTGCCCGGATCGATCCCCCCGGCTGTTTGCGGAGGTCCAAAGGGGCTGGCCGCCGGGTCTGAAGTCGCCAGCGGCGCTCCTTCGGCGACCGGCGCGAGCATAGAGCAGGGCCGTGCGCGCGGCGGTGGCGGACCTGTGCCGGGATGGTGACGAGGCTGCCACGGCCCGGCCCGCGGCGTCCATGATAGGTTCCCCCGGAATGGCCGCGTTCCGAGGAGATCCTGCCGTATGACAGCCACAGAGCTCCGGCGCACGCCGCTCTACGAGTGCCACCTGGAGCAGGGGGCGCGCATGGTCGGCTTCGCCGGCTGGGAGATGCCGGTGCAATATGCCGGCGTGATCGAGGAGCACCGCGCGGTGCGCGGCGCCGCCGGCCTCTTCGACGTGTCGCACATGGGCGAGATCCGGGTGCGCGGCGCCGGGGCCGAGCGCTTCCTGCAGGGGCTCACCCCGAACGACGTATCGCGCCTGGTGCCGGGGCGGGCCCACTACAGCGGGCTGCTGACCGAGCGCGGCACCTACGTCGACGACCTCCTGGTGTACCGCCTGGCGGCCGACGACTTCCTGGTGGTGGTGAACGCCTCGAACGCCGAGCGCGACCTGGCCTGGGTGCGCGAGCATGCCGCCGCCGGCGCCGCCGCGTCCTCCGGCGGCGGCGCCGCCTCTGCCTCTCCGTCCGCCCCCCCTGAGCTCGAGATCCGCGACCAGAGCGCCGACTACGCGCTCCTCGCGCTCCAGGGACCGCGGGCGCTGGCCATCCTGGAGCCGCTGGTGAGCGCCGCCGCTCCGGCGGGCCTGGCGGGCGCGGCGGGCGGCACCTCCGCGGCCCCCGCGGCCCCGGCCATCGGCGCGCTGAAGTACTACGGCTTCCTGCACGGCGAGGTGGCGGGGGTGCCGGCGATCATCTCGCGCACCGGCTACACCGGCGAGGACGGCTTCGAGCTCTACCTGCCCCCCGACGGTGCGCCCACGGTCTGGCGGCGGCTGCTCGCCGCGGGTGCGCCGCACGGGCTGCAGCCCGCCGGCCTGGGGGCGCGCGACACGCTGCGCCTGGAGGCGGCGATGGCCCTGTACGGCCATGAGATCGACGAGCGCACGACCCCCCTGGAAGCCGGGCTGTCGTGGGTGGTGAAGCTCGACAAGGGGCCCTTCCTGGGCCACGACGCGCTGGCCGCCCAGCAGGCGGCCGGGATCGAGCGCACGCTGATCGGCTTCGAGGTCCAGGTGCGGGGAATCGCGCGCCAGGGGCATACGGTTCTGAGCGACGGCAGGGCGGTGGGGGAGGTGACCAGCGGCACCTGGAGCCCGACGCTGGAGAGGGCGATCGGCATGGCCCACGTGCCGGTGGCGCTGGCCAGCCCCGGCACCGCCCTCGGCCTCGACGTGCGCGGCCGGACGCTCTCCGCGGTGGTGGTCGGGCTGCCGTTCTACCGCCGCCCCAAGTAGCGGCGCGCGCCGGCGGCGGGCCTGCCCCGGAGGGCGCCGCCGAGCCCCGCTCCTCGCGCCGGCGAGGGCAGCGGGCCGCACCGCCTCGACGGCTCACCGAGGCCCGGCCAGGGGGCCGGCCGGTGCTGGTTGTCGTATAGACTGGTTGCCGCTTGTGCAGCGCACCAAGGAGGGCGACTGAGAGCATGTATCCGAGCGACTATCTGTACTCGAGAGAGCACGAGTGGGTGCGGGTGATGGATGACGTCTGCGTGCTCGGGATCACCGAGTTCGCTCAGCAGGAGCTCGGCGAGGTGGTCTTCGTCGAGCTGCCGGAGGTCGGTCAGGTCTTCAACGCCAACGACGAGCTGGGCACCATCGAATCGGTCAAGGCGGTGGCCGAGGTGTACTCGCCGGTGGCCGGGGAGATCGTCGAGGTCAACGACGCGGTGGTGGACGATCCGGAGATGCTCAACGACGATCCGCACGGCGAGGGCTGGCTGGTCAAGATCCGCTTCTCGTCGGCGGACGACCTCAAGAACCTGCTGGATGCCGAGCACTATGAGGAGTACGTGAAGAGTGGCGAAGCCTAGAACCGGCGCGGAGGCGGCGATCGCCTCCCTGGATGAGCCCGCCCTCTCCGCAGGCCCTTTCCGCGCCGGCGAGCCCCACGCCCCGGCCGGTCCGGCCCCGGCGTCCCCTCCGGCCTCGCCCCTGAGCTTCGAGCACCCCGCGCCCGCCCTGGCGCCGACCGACACCTTCGTCCATCGCCATGTCGGCCCGGGCGAGCGCGAGGCGGCCGAGATGCTGGCGCGGCTGGGCGCCGGCTCGCTCGAAGAGCTGGTGCGCGAGACGGTCCCCGGCTCCATCCGCCTCGGCCGGCCGCTGACGCTGGACGGCCTGCCCGATGACCGCGAGCTTGGCGAGCGCGAGGTGCTCGCGGCCCTGCGGCGGCTCGCGGCCCGCAACCAGGTCTTCCGCTCCTACCTGGGCATGGGTTACCACGACTGCATCGTGCCGGGTGTCGTCCAGCGCAACATTCTGGAGAACCCCGGCTGGTACACCCAGTACACGCCCTACCAGCCGGAGATCGCCCAGGGGCGCCTCGAGGCCCTGCTCAACTTCCAGACCATGGTCGCGGACCTGACCGGCCTGCCGATCGCCAACGCCTCGCTGCTCGACGAGGCCACGGCCGCCGCCGAAGCCATGCACATGTGCTACGAGCTGGCGCCCGGTGCCCCGGGCGGCGGCGAGCGCCACGTCTTCCTGGTCTCGCCCGACTGCCATCCGCAGACCCTCGCGGTGGTGCGCACGCGCGCCGAGGCGATCGGCATCACCGTGCGGGAGCTCCCCACCGGCGCGGGGGCCCCGGCGGCGGCGGCCGGGGACGCCGCCGGCGCGGCGAGCGCGGGTGATCCGCTCGGCCCGGCCCCCGGCGAGGTCTTCGGCGTCCTGGTGCAGTACCCGGCGACCGACGGCCGGGTGCTCGATCACGCGCCGCTCGTCGAGCGCGCGCATGCCGCCGGTGCGCTGGTGGTCGTGGCCACCGATCTGCTGGCGCTCACCCTGCTGCGCCCGCCCGGCCAGATGGGGGCGGACGTGGCGGTCGGCTCGGCCCAGCGCTTCGGCGTGCCGCTCGGCTACGGCGGCCCGCACGCCGCCTTCCTCGCCACCCGCGAAGAGTTCAAGCGCCAGCTCCCCGGCCGCATCATCGGCGTCTCGCGCGACGTGCACGGCCGGGTGGCCTACCGCATGGCGCTCCAGACCCGCGAGCAGCACATCCGCCGCGAGAAGGCGACCAGCAACATCTGCACCGCCCAGGCGCTGCTCGCGATCATGGCGGGGATGTACGCGGTCTATCACGGCCCCGAGGGGCTGCTGGCGATCGCCCGCCGCGTGCACGCCCTGGCCGCGCTGCTCGCCGCGGGCCTCCGGCGCCTCGGCTACACGCTGCCCGCCGCGCCGTTCTTCGACACCCTGCGCGTCGAGCTGGCCGGCGGGCCGGTGCCGCGGGCCGCGGACCTGCTCGCCGCCGCCGCGGCGCGGCGCATCAACCTGCGGCGCCTGGGCGACGGCGCGGTCGGCGTGGCGCTCGACGAGACCACCGGCGCCGCGGACGTCGAGGAGCTGCTCGCGGTGTTCGCCGGCGAAGGGGAGGGGGCGCCCGTCCAGGCGCTGGCGGACCACCTTCCCGGCGACGCCGCCTCGATCCCGGCCCCCCACGCCCGCCAGGGCGCCCTGCTGACCCACCCGGTGTTCAACCGCTACCACACCGAGCACGAGATGCTGCGCTACATCAAGCGTCTCGAATCGCGCGACCTGTCGCTCACCACCTCGATGATCCCGCTCGGCTCCTGCACCATGAAGCTCAACGCCTCGGCCGAGATGTTCCCGGTGTCGTGGCCGGAGCTGGCCGGGCTGCACCCGTTCGCGCCGCGCGAGCAGGCGGCCGGCTACACCCTGCTCTTCGACACCCTGGAGAGCTGGCTGTGCGAGATCACCGGCTTCGCCGCCGCCTCGCTGCAGCCCAACTCCGGGGCGCAGGGCGAGCTGACCGGCCTGCTGGTGATCCGTGCCTGGCACCGCGCGCGCGGCGACGAGCGGCGCGACGTCTGCCTGATCCCGGTCTCCGCCCACGGCACCAACCCGGCCTCGGCGGTGATGGCCGGCATGAAGGTCGTGGTGGTCGCCTGCGATGCCGCCGGCAACATCGAGCTGGGCGACCTCGCCGCCAAGGCCGAGGCCCATCGCGACCGCTTGGCGGCGATCATGGTCACCTACCCCTCCACCCACGGCGTCTTCGAGGAGGGGATCCGCGACCTGTGCGGCATCGTGCACCGCCACGGCGGCCAGGTCTACATGGACGGCGCCAACATGAACGCGCAGGTCGGCCTCTGCCGCCCCGCCGACATCGGCGCCGACGTCTGCCACCTGAACCTGCACAAGACGTTCTGCATCCCGCACGGCGGCGGCGGTCCCGGGATGGGGCCGATCTGCGTGGCGGCCCACCTGGCGCCGTTCCTGCCCGGCCATCCGGTGATCGCGCCCTGGCCGGAGCGTCCGTCCGCGGGCGGCGGCCCGCAGGGCCCGGCAGCCTCCACGAGCGCCGGCCCGAGGGGTCACGCCGGCCCCGGTGCGAGCGTCGCCGACGTGGCGGGCGGCGCCGGAGCCGTGGGGAGCCAGGCCATCGGCCCGGTGTCGGCGGCGCCCTGGGGGAGCGCCGGCATCCTGCCGATCTCCTGGGTGTACATCGCGCTCATGGGAGCGCGCGGCCTCACCCGGGCGACGGGCATCGCCATCCTCAACGCCAACTACATGGCGGCGCGCCTGGGCCCCCACTTCCCGGTGCTCTACACCGGCAGCCATGGACGGGTGGCGCACGAGTTCATCCTCGATCTCCGGCCCTTCAAGGCGAGCGCCGGGGTGGAGGCCGAGGACGTGGCGAAGCGGCTGATGGATTACGGCTTCCATGCGCCCACCCAGTCCTTCCCGGTGGCCGGGACGCTGATGATCGAGCCCACGGAGAGCGAGTCCAAGGCCGAGCTGGACCGGCTCTGCGACGCCCTGATCGCGATCCGCGCCGAGATCCGCGCCATCGAGGAGGGGCGGGCGGACCGTCACGACAACGTGCTCAAGGGGGCGCCGCACACCGCCCAGGCGATCGCGGCGGCCGATTGGAGCCATCCCTACGGCCGCGAGGAAGCGGCCTTCCCGGCGCCCTGGGTGCGCGAGCACAAGTTCTGGCCGTCGGTGGGGCGGATCGATCACGTCTGGGGCGACCGCAACCTCTTCTGCACCTGCCCGCCGGTGACCGCCTACGAGTAGCGGCGGCCGGCGGCGCCCCCGGCCCTGCCGGTGCATCCGACCCTGCCGCCGCGGCCGGCGCCGGGGCCCCTGCCGGAGCCGG